>NZ_JBJEHW010000201.1:0-21824 GCF_051876455.1 Parafannyhessea sp. | reverse complement strand
GCCGCGAAGAAGGCCGAGCCCAAGGCCGCCGCTCCCAAGGCCGCTGCAAAGAAGGCAGAGCCGAAGGTCGCCGCAAAGCCTGCCGCCAAGCCGGCACCTGCAAAGAAGGCTGAGCCCGCTCCCGTGAAGAAGGCTGCCACGGCCGCGAAGCCTGTCGCCAAGGCGGAGCCCAAGGCCGCAGCAAAGCCCGTCGCAAAGCCTGCCGTTACCAAGAAGGCCACCGCTGCCCCCAAGGCCGCTGCCGTGAAGGCCGAGCCCAAGGCAGCCGAGAAGGTCGCCACCGCACCTGCAGCCAAGAAGCCTGCCACCAAGGCAACCGTTGCCAAGCCTGCCGCAAAGGCAGCCGCGACCAAGGCAGAGCCCAAGCCTGCGGCTAAGCCCGCCGCCAAGAAGACCGAGCCCACCAAGACCGCTGCCGCAAAGCCGGCTACCAAGCCCGCAGCCAAGGCCGAGGCCCCCAAGGCCACCGCTTCCACCAAGAAGCCGGCAGCGACCCGCAAGGCAACCGCCAAGCCCGCGGCCACCAAGGCGACCGCCGCAAAGGCAGCCGCAACCAAGTCCGCCGCCAAGACCACCAAGACCAGCGTGAGGTCCTCCCGCAAGAAGACCCGCTAGTTCGCAAGGTCGCAGGCAAGATTGGTCCCGAGCCCCACGCCTCGTCATAAGGCGCGGGGCTCGTTCTTCTCGCCCGCGTCAGTCCCTCCCGCCTGCGGCCGCGCTCCCCCGTCGCGAGGTGCCAGGTCACACGCCCGCAACGCGGCACTGCTATCATCGTCGCAACCGCATCGCGCGCCGCGGCGCCGGACAGCGGCAAGGCAACCGCCAGATTGGAGCAGCGTGAACTTCGTATTCACATCCCCGCAGTTCCCCCACACGTACTGGCAGTTCTGCGACCGCCTGCACCGCAACGGCGCCAACGTCCTGGGCATCGGCGACACGCCGTACGACCAGCTTGACCAGCGGCTCAAGGCCGCGCTCACGGAGTACTACTGGGTGCCCAACCTGGGCGACTACGGGAGCGTGTTCAAGGCGGTCGCGTTCTTCAGCTACAAGTACGGGAAGATCGACTGGATCGAGTCGAACAACGAGTACTGGCTCGCGCAGGACGCGGCGCTCCGCACGGACTTCAACGTGACCACGGGCCCCGGGCGCGAGCGGATGCTCTCGCTCCAGAGCAAGGCGGACATGAAGCTGGGCTACGCGCGGGCGGGCGTCGCGACGGCGCGGCAGGTGCGGCTCACCACCCTGGAGGACGCGCTCCGGTTTGTGGAGGGCGAGGGCGGCGTGGGTTGGCCCGTGTTCGCCAAGCCGGAGCGCGGCGTGGGCTCCATCGGCGCGCAGAAGGTATCCGATAGAGAGGGGCTCGAGGCGCTGCTCGCACGCGTGGGCGACGTCCCCTACGTGCTGGAGGAGTACGTGACGGGCGACATCTGCAGCTACGACGCCATACTCGACTCGCGCGGGCTGCCGCTGTTCGAGAACATGACGCAGTTCCCGCCCTCCATGGCGCGCATCGCCAGGGAGGGGCTCGACCTCTGGTACTGCACGCTCCCCACGGTCGACCCGATCCTGCGACAGCTGGGCCGCGCCACGGCGTTTGCCATGGGGCTCAGGAGCCGCTTCGTGCACCTGGAGTTCTTCCGGCTCGACCGCGACCGTCCGGGCCTGGGCGCCAAGGGCGACTACGTGGGGCTCGAGGTCAACAGCCGCCCGCCCGGGGGCTACACGCCGGACATGATGAACTTCGCCCACTCCACGGACGTCTACCAGATCTGGGCGGACATGGTCACGTGCGACCGCCGCGTGGTGCCCGAGTCCGCGGACCGCTACTACTGCGTGTACGCCGGCCGCCGCGACTGCCACGCCTACGCCCATTCCCACGAGGACGTGCTCGCGCGCTACGGCGACGCCATCGTCATGTGCGAGCGCATGCCGGACGCCCTCTCCAACGACATGGGCAACCAGATGTACACGGCCCGTCTCAAGACCGCGGAGCAGAAGGACGAGTTCGTGCGCTTTGTGCAGGAGCGCGCGCAGCAAGGATGACGGGGCGGGCGCCCCACCGACCGAAGGAGGACCCATGCAGGTACGTCGCGCGGAGGAGAAGGACATCCCCAAGATCCTGGACCTGCTGGTCCAGGTGTGCAACGTCCACGCGGACGGGAGGCCCGACCTCTTCATACACGGCGCCACCAAGTACACGGCCGACGAGCTGGCCCGGATGGTCCACGACGACGAGCGGCCGATCTTTGTGGCCGCGGACGACGCGGACGGCGTGCTGGGCTACGCGTTCTGCGTGCGGCAGAGCTGGGGCGGCAACAACACGCCGGACATCACGATGCTCTACATCGACGACATCTGCGTGGACGAGCAGGCCCGCGGCAGGCACGTGGGCACCGCGATCTACAACCACGTGATCGACTTCGCGCGCCGCGAGGGCTTCCACAACGTCACGCTCAACGTGTGGAGCTGCAACCCCGGCGCGCAGAAGTTCTACCAGGCCATGGGCATGGTGCCGCAGAAGGTCACGATGGAGAAGGTCCTCGATTAGCCCCAGGCCACGCACCATGGGAGCGCCCGGGCGAGAAGGACGCCCGCCTTGCCTTGGGCCCTACCGGGGGCGGCGGACCTTCGAGGTCGCCTCGAGCATGGTGTGCAGCGCGTCGCGCACGTTTGGCGCAAGGTTCACGTACATGCGGATGTACTCCTCCTCGGTCGCGCGGACCTCGTAGTCGCGCCCGCGCACGCCCTCGGACTCGCCCTCGTACCCCAGGATGTCGTTGGGCGTGCAGTGCAGGAGCCGTGCCAGGTCGAGGATGTGGTCGGCCTTCATCTCCACACGGCCTGTCTCCCAGGAGCTCACCGCCTTGCCGCTCACGCCGAGCGCCGCGGCCACCTGCGGTTGCTTCAGGCCGGCGGCATCCCTGCACGCGCGCAGGTTGTTCTGGTGCCTCGCGCCCTCGACGCTGTTGTCGACGCCGTCGCTCACGGATGCCGTCGCCCTCCCCTCGAGCCTCCATGCATGGGTATGGTCCGGGCAGCACTCCTCGTTCTTCTCCACCAGGAACGAAGCCCTAGTCTCGTGGAACGAGTGCTGTTTCACGAATCCTATTCTCAAGAGACGGACGCATCAGACGTCTAGCGTCACTAGCTTTGAAAGCAAATAAAACTTAGAATCTATTCTCACGAGACCCGCAACTGCCAAGTCTCGTGCAGAATCCACTCTCACCAACCACGACGCACGAAGGGAACCGCCATGAGCACCAACGAAGCCGACAAGCGCCCGTTCAACGAGCCCAAGCCCGATGACACGTTCCTCCTCCAGGACGACGGCAGGGTCATCACCTACGCCGAGCTGATCGAGCTCGCCGGAGAGACGCCCGAGTCCGAAGCCGACCTCGACTGGGTCATGACGGACCAGAACGCCGTGCCGATCTACATGGAGCTGCCCAAGGACGAGTAGCGTCCGGAAATGCCGGCGCCACGTGCCAGGCCGGGCCGCGCGCATGGCGGGACGCATGCAAAGGCTTCGTGTTCTTCTCGCCCCGTGACGCGCCGTGGGTGCGCGGTTGGCTATCGTTTTTGACTATTACCAACCACCGCCCCACGGGAGGCCGCGCATGCAGCTGCAGCAGCTCCGCTACGTCATAGCAATCGCCGAGATGGGCTCCATGAACTCCGTGGCGCGGAAGCTCTTCATCTCGCAGTCGAGCCTGTCCGTCGCCGTGAAGGAGCTCGAGGGCGAGCTGGGCATCAGGATCTTCAACCGTTCGAGCAAGGGCATAAGCCTCACGTCGGACGGGGTGGAGTTCCTGGGCTACGCGCGGCAGGTGGTCGAGCAGGCCGACCTGCTGCGCGAGCACTACACGGAGCGCAACTCGTCGCAGCGGCGGATGTCCGTCTCGACGCAGCACTACGCGTTTGCCGTGCGCGCGTTCATCAGCTTCCTGCAGAGCTGGAGCGACCGCTCGTGCGACTTCAGCCTGCACGAGACGCGCACGAGCGAGATTATCGACGACGTGCGCACGTTCCGGAGCGACATCGGCATCCTCTACCTGAGCCACTACAACGAGACCGTGATCCGCCGTCGCCTGGACGAGGGCTCGCTCGTGTTCACGTCGCTCTTCAAGGCGCGGCCGCACGTCTTCGTGCGCGACGGCCACCCGCTGGCGTCCAAGCCCTCCGTCACAGTGGACGACCTGGCCGGCTACATGCGCTACGACTTCGAGCAGGGGCCCGAGGGCTCGCTCTACCTCTCCGAGGAGCCGCTGAGCGAGCTTGCCCACACGCGCCGCGTGACCGTGAGCGACCGCGCCACCATGACGGGCATCCTCAGCCACTGCGACGGCTACCTCATCTCCACGGGCGTGCGCTCGGACGAGATGTTCAGCGGCATCACGTCCGTCCCCATCCAGACCGACGAGGTCATGAACGTTGGCTACATCGTGCACAGCCAGCGCCGTCTGAGCGAGCTCGCGCGAGCCTACGTCCGCGAGCTGGAGAAGCTCATCGTGAGCTTTGACGAGCCGGAGGACATCGTCCCCAGCCGTGCCGCGCTCAAGGGCGTGGGCGAGGCCGCCGGCCAGGACGCGCACTAGCGTGGCGGGCGAGAAGGACGCGGCACCCGTGGCTGCGGGCGCGGGCCAGAGTGCGGCCGGAGCCGCTGCTGGCGCCGGCGACGCGGACCCGTTTGCCCCGCTCGAGCTGGGCCGCTGTGGCGGCGACAGCCACCTGCGCCTGCGCAACCGCTTTGCGCTCGCGCCCATGGCGAGCGGCCGCGCGGAGACCGATGGTAGCGTGGGCGAGCGCCTGACTGACCACTACGCCGAGCGCGCGTCCGGCGGGTACTGGGGCCTGGTCGAGTGCGGCCACCACTTCGTGAGCGCGGACGGCAGGGCTACGGCGCGTCAGGCCTCCATCGCGAGCGACGAGGACGTTGACGGCCTCGCGCGAGAGGCCGCCGTCGTGCACGAGCACGACACACCCGTGTTCGTGCAGATAAGCCATGCCGGCTCGGCCACGGGCTGGCGCCTCACGCGCAAGCAGGCGCTCTCCCCCAGCGGCATCAACTGCCCGGGCGCCAAGGTGGGCCACCCCCTCCCCCGTCCCATGGACGAGGGCGACATCGCCCGCGTGGTGGAGGCCTTTGGCCAGGCAGCCCGTCGCGCGCGCCTGGCCGGCTTTGACGGCGTGGAGCTCCACGCGGCCCACGGCTACCTGCTGGACCAGTTCCTCTCGCCCCTCACCAACCACCGCACGGACGCCTACGGCGGCCCGCTCGCCAACCGCCTTCGCATCACGCTCGAGGCGCTCGACGCCGTGCGCGCACAGGTCGAGGGCATGGTCGTCTCCGTCAGGCTCGGCGGCTGCGACTACCTGCCGGGCGGCACCACCGTGGCGGACGCGTGCGAGGCGGCCGTCCTTCTCGCCCAGCATGGCGTGGACATGATCTCCGTCTCCGGCGGGATGTGCTACTACACGCGGCGGAACACGCTGGAGTCTGGCTGGTTCGCGGGCGTGTCGACCCCCGTGCGGCAGGCGCTCGCCTCGGCGGGGCTTGACGTACCGACCATGCTCGCGGGCGGCATCCGCAACGTGGACGACGCGCGACGGCTCATGGCGCGGGGTGCGTGCGACCTCGTGGGCATCGGGCGTCCAGCGCTCAACAACCCGCGCTGGGCGCGCCGCAACCTCCGTACCGGCGCGCGCCGCTAGCCACGGGCGAGAAGGACCACCGCCCCAGCCGCAAGACAACCGCTAACATGGTAGGTCCGCGGGGCCGCGGCCCCGCACCCGTACCCAAACCAGAAAGTTGCAACGCATGTCAGACAGCATGAGACCAGACGAGGTTCCCGAGGTGGACGTGGCCGTGGCGGACGAGGGTCCCAACGGCCAGGGGTCGCTGGGCAGGCTCGTTCCCTGGCCCGACGACGAGAGCTACGCCAACATCGACCCGGAGGACGCGCTCGAGCTCTTCCTGGGTTGGGTGGAGTCGCGCGGCATCACGCTGTGGGACCACCAGGAGGAGGCGCTCCTGGATATCGCCTCCGGCGACCACGTGATCCTGGGCACGCCCACGGGTTCCGGCAAGTCCATGGTCGCGCTGGGCATGTGCTTCATCTCCATCTGCACGGACCGCCGCGCGTACTACACCGCCCCCATAAAGGCCCTGGTGAGCGAGAAGTTCTTCAACCTCGTGGAGCTCTTCGGCCGCGAGAACGTGGGCATGATCACGGGCGACGTCACGCTCAACCCCGACGCGCCCGTCATCTGCTGCACGGCCGAGATCCTGGCCAACCAGGCGCTGCGCGAGGGCGCCAATGCGGACGTGGGCTGCGTCGCGATGGACGAGTTCCACTACTACGGCGACCGCGACCGCGGCTGGGCGTGGCAGGTACCCCTGCTCACGCTTCCGCACGCGCAGTTCCTGCTCATGAGCGCCACCCTGGGCGACACCACGGACATCGCGGCGTCGCTCGAGCGCATGACGGAGCACCCCGTGGACACGATCGCCAACGCGCCGCGCCCCGTCCCCCTCACGTACCGCTACGTGGACACCGCGCTGGAGCAGACCGTCAAGATCGCACTGGACGCGGGAGAGGCGCCGCTCTACATCGTGCACTTCTCGCAGGAGGCCGCCGTCAAGAGCGCCTCGGCCCTCGCGAGCTTTGGCGTGTCCAGCAAGGAGCAGCGCACCCGCATCAAGGAGGCCATCGCGGGCACGCGCTTCACCACCACGTTTGGCAAGACGCTGCGCCGCCTGCTGCTCACGGGCGTGGGCGTGCACCACGCCGGCATGCTGCCGCGCTACCGTCTGCTGGTGGAGAAGCTCGCGCAGCAGGGGCTGCTGCCCGTCATCTGCGGCACGGACACCCTGGGCGTGGGCATCAACGTGCCCATCCACACCGTCATCCTCACGGCGCTGTCCAAGTTCGACGGCCGCCGCATGCGGCACCTCAACGCGCGCGAGTTCCACCAGATCGCCGGGCGCGCGGGCCGCGCAGGCTTCGACACCGAGGGCGTCGTGATCGCGGAGGCCACGGAGTACGACATCGAGAACGCGCGCGCCCTGGCCAAGGCGGGCGGCGACCCCAAGAAGGCCCGCAAGATAAAGACCAAGCAGCCTCCCAAGGGCTTTGTGGGCTGGAAGGAGGCCACGTTCCAGAAGCTGATCGAGGCGGAGCCGGAAAAGCTGCGCCCACGCATGCGCGTGAGCCACTCCATGGTGCTGGCCGAGGTCGAGCAGGGCGGGGACGCCTTCGCGCGCGTGCACCAGCTCATAGCGGACTCCGCCCAGCCGGACGACGAGAAGCTCCGCCTGGACACCCGCGCCAACGAGGTGTTCGCGACCCTGATGGACGCGGGCGTCGTCGTGCGCGACGTGGCCGAGGACGGCACGGCCTCCTACTCCGCCACGGTCGACCTGCCAGAGGACTTCGCGCTCGACCAGCCGCTCTCGCCCTTCCTGCTCGCGGCGCTCGAACTGCTTGACCCCCAGAGCGAGACCTACGCGCTCGACCTCATCTCCATGGTGGAGTCCACGCTCGAGGACCCGCCCCAGATTCTGCGCGCGCTCGAGCGCCAGGCGCGCGACGTCGCGATGGCCCAGATGAAGGCCGATGGCGTCGAGTACGACGAGAGGATCGAGCGCATCCAGGACGTGACCTATCCCAAGCCGCTGGAGGAGCTGCTGACCGCAGCGTTCGAGCGCTACTGCGAGAAGGTCCCCTGGGCGCGCGACTACGAGCTCAGCTGCAAGTCCATCCTGCGCGACATGGTCGAGACGGCCTCGGACTTCAAGGGCTACGTGCAGCGCTGCGGCATCGCGCGCTCCGAGGGCCTGCTGCTGCGCTACCTGTCCGATGCCTACCGCGTGCTCTCGCGCACCGTGCCGGAGGACAAGCTGGACGACCGTCTGCGCGACATCGTCGCGTGGCTCGGCCTCGTCGTGCGCACCGTCGACTCCAGCCTCGTGGACGAGTGGTCCGCCGCCGGCACCGCCGCGCCCGACGCCCCCGCCGCACCCACGGATGCGCACGAGGTCGTGCACGACCGCCGCGGCCTCACGCTGCTGGTCAGGAACGCGCTCTTCTCGCGCGTGCGCCTTGCCGCCGTCGGCGACACGGAGCGCCTCGGCGCGATCGACGCGGACTGGGGCTGGCGTCAGGCGCGCTGGTCGCAGGCGCTCGACGCCTACCGCGAGGCCCACGACGACATCCTCCTGGACGCGGACGCCCGCTCCTCCGCCTTCCTCTCCATCAACGAGTCGGACGAGAAGGGCGACTCCCACGGCCGCCACGTCTGGCACGTGCGCCAGATGTTCCACGACCCGGACGACGACCGCGACTTTGGCATCTCCGCCGACGTGGACCTCGACGCCACGCAGGAGGAGGGCGAGGCCGTCTTCAGCCGCTACCAGGTCGGCTTTGCGGAGGACCTGCAGGCAAGCGAGGCCGGCGCGTAGCCGCAGCCGACCCGCGGCGCCCGCGCCCACGGCCACAGGCCGCCATCGGTTCCCATGCGCCACGCATGGATTCCGGAACCCTTGCGTGAAAAAACGCGGTTCCCATGCGTCACGCATGGGAACCGCAAGTCGATCAATTCCTTCTTTTGTCAGCCGCCGTCGACAACGGTCGCCGCCCCTAGTGCACGAGGCCGATGCCGCGCAGGATCCCCCAGATCAGACCCACGCCCATCACGAGCAGCACGGGCAGCGTCATGAGCCCCAGTAGCACCAGGCCCACGACCAGGAAGCCATACAGCAGCCACCCCAGGACGCGAAGCCCAAACCCTATGAGCTTGAGCATGAGCCACAGGAACCCCACGGCCACCAGGCAGCTCATCAGACTGGCCATCCCTCACACCTCCAAGTCACGCGGACGGCACCGCGCCGCCACTGCGAAAGAGATACCCATTCTACAGGGCCGCCAACGCAATCCGCACGCATGCGCCAATCCACCACAGCGCCCCCATTCGCCCAAGCCGACGGCTTGCGCTAGCATGGGTCCGTAAAACACCCGAACGGAGGACGCGATGGACCAGAACGACAGGGCACTCGTCGACAAGCTCAAGGCCGAGCTCGCGCAGCAGGGCCGCAAGACCGCCTTTGCGGAGGATGCGGCACAAGCCGCGCCCAACGCTCCCGATTCCGCGGCAACCGCGCAGGTCACGAGCTCGTCCGACCCCACGGCCAACCTCGACGCACAGGCTTCCGCGGGCGAGAAGGACGCGGCCTCCGAGGCGGACTTCCTCTCGGCCATGAACGCCTTCCGCAGGGCCAAGGCCACCGGCGACCGCGACGCCATCGCGACGGCGGAGCGTCACCTGCAGGAGGTCGTCCGCCAGGAGATGCGCGACGTCGAGGGTTGCGAGGAGGCCAGGTAGCCGCAGCCGCCCCTAGTGGCAGCCACAGCCGCCATGGCCACCGTGGCCGCAGCCCTCACCGTGCTCGTGGCCGTGGCCGCAGCCCTCGCCGTGCTCGTGTCCGCCACAGGTGACGCCGTCAACCTGCGGCAGCGTGCCAGCCAGGAAGGCCTGCACAGCCTCGTCCACGGAGCCCTCCGCGCCCGGGTAGACCTCGATGCCGGCACCCGCGAGCGCGTTCATGGCGCCGCCGCCGATGCCGCCGCAGATCAGCACGTCGACGCCGCCCTGGGCGAGCAGCCCCGCGAGCGCGCCGTGCGAGACGCCGTTCGACCCCACCACGGAGGACGAGGTCACCTTGCCGTCCTCGACGTCGTACACCTTGAACTGCTCGGTCCTTCCAAAGTGCTGGAAGACCTGTCCGTCCTGATAGGTAACCGCAACCCTCATGATCCTCTCCCCCTCGTCCTGGGGCCAGCCGTGCAGGGGGTTCGTGGTGGCGGGGCAGAACTCGACGTCCCCACCACTCACCACAAGGCGCTTCCCGTTCACCACGGCGTCGGCAAGCTTGCGCCTTGCCTGCTCGTAGATCCCGGCAACCGTCGTGCGCGCCACGCCCATCGCCTGGGCGGCGTCCGCCTGGCTCGCTCCCTCGAGGTCGATCAGCCGCACGGACTCGAGCTCGTCCAGCGTGAGCGTGACCGTGGCCTCGGCGTTCGAGCCCGCGCCCTCCGGCGCAAACCCCACGTACTCCGGCATCAGCCCCACGTACCTGACCTTCTTGCGGCGTCCCGCCATCTGGCCATCCAATCTCGCGTGTTGTATTTCTGACATATGTCAGTAATAGATACTATACCCACCACCACGCGATGCAAGGGGTTTCTTCTCACCAAGTCGCCCTTCTCACCCGCGGTCGTCGTAGCCGGCCTCCTGCCGCACGAAGGTGCCCGCGTCGATCTCACCAAAGGCCCGCACCAGCTCGTCGTCCGTGTTCATCACGATGGGACCGAGCCACGCGATGGGCTCGCCCAGGCGGACGGAGCTCATGAGCAGCACCTCAGCCGGTGCGTCGCCGGTCCGGAGCCGCACCTGGTCGCCCTCGCCCACGCGCGCGGCGGTCTTCGGGCCCACGTGGGTGCCGCTCACCTCGGCCTCGCCCTGCAGGGTGAAGAGCATGATGGTGCGCTCTCCCGGCACATCCAGGGTCACGTCCGCGTGCGGGTCCATGTGGACGTCGTAGTAGTCGAGCGGCAGGTACCTGCCCTCAAAGCCGCGAGCCTCGCCATAGCTGCCGGTCAGCAGGCGCAGCGTGGCGCCGCCCAGGTCGATCTCCCGTATCTGGTCGCGCGTGATGCCGTGGTAGAACGGCGGCGCGGTCATCTTGTCCGCCGCGGGAAGGTTCAGCCACAGCTGCACGCCCAGAAAGCGCCGCGCTCGGCCGGGCATCTCGGAGTGGAACGCGCCCGAGCCCGCCGTGAGCCACTGCGCCTCCCCGTCGGTCACGGTCGCCTTGGTGCCCAGGTGGTCCTGGTGGACCATAGTGCCCTGCGCAACGTACGTCACGGTCTCGATGCCGCGGTGCGGGTGCATGGGGAAGCCCGCCATGTAGTCGTCAGGGTCGGTCGAGTCGAACGCGTCCAGCATGAGGAACGGGTCCCACTCGCGCGCGGTCCAGTTGCCCAGCACGCGCGTCAGCTTGACGCCCGCGCCGTCCTGCGCGGGAACGCCCTTCACGGTCTTGGTCACCTTGCGTAGCATGTCTGCCTCCTTGCATTTAAATTTATCTGTCGAGAAGAACGCACCCTACCGTCCGGCGTCCCAGTACGCACACAGCAGCCTCGCGGCCGCGCGCTGATCGTCCGTGCCCCACGCCGCCAGGCACTCGTGAAGCGCCTGGTAGTTGATGGGACACACGGTCCGCGAACTATTGCTCTGCTTTTACCTCTACGTAGAGGTTTCTATACGTTACTAATCAACTCACAATTCCCCCACACGCCTCCGGCCACAGCCGAGCCATCGCTCCAAGGCCTCGCGCCCCGCCGCCACCCAAAGTGGCAAACTAGCCACAGGGACCGCAGGGCCAGGCCACCCCACCGGGCCAGGCCACCCACGCCAGCCAAGGGAGGACGCATGCGAGAAGGACGCCTCAACCTCTTGATGTCACTCTTTGCCGTGTTCAACGACAACGACCGCGACGACACCTCCTATGCGCTGGCGCGCTACTTCCTGCAGAACTTCGACCGGCTGGACCGGCTCAACATCTACGACGTGATGGACTCGTGCTACGTGTCGCGCTCGGGCGTCCGACGCTTCTGCCAGTCCATCGGGTTCGAGAACTTTAGCGAGATCAAGGCCAGCAGCGGCGAGTGGGAGCTCTTCCGCCACTACTTCCTGACATATCCCCGGCTCGAGGGGTCGGGCTCGCACGAGCTGCGGCGTGACCTCGACGCGCTCTACGGCCAGATCGACGGGCTCATGCGCACGCGCGAGGTGGACGTGGTGCTGGACGCGCTCCGCCGCTGCGACCAGCTGGTGCTCTTCTCCGCGGACTCGTCCAGCATGAGCCTGGTGGAGTTCCAGCGCGCCATGGCCGTGGAGGGCAGGATCGTGCAGCTGATCACCGAGTCCAGCCCGGCGGCTGACGCGGTGCGCGAGCTGGGCCCCAACGACCTGCTGCTGACCGTCTCGACCTCCGGGGCCTTCGTCCGCAGGCAGCGCGCGCAGATCCAGGACTCGGGCGCGTTCAAGGTGTACGTCACAGCGACGCAGTCGCCGGAGCTGACGCGGCTGTTCGACACCACGCTGCTCATGGCCCGCAACGCGAGCGACCCCAGCCCCCTGCACAGGATGTACGCCTCGTACGGCGTGGCCTACCTCTTCGACCGGCTGTTCACGGCCTACGCCCGCCGCTACGACGCGCAGTTCCAGCCAGGCGGCAATTCGCCGCAAACGTAGACGCCGCACCGCTGGTCGCCGCAGGCATGTGCCAGTAGCGACCGCCGCCCGCCCCGTGGGTCAGAATCTGGAGCGCTCCGCTTCCTGAACCACCCGCGACGCCCCGCCCGCGATACCGTACGGTTGCAGGCAGGAAGCGTCGGAGGGAACGGCAATGCAGACCACGGGCACGGCGGCGGACGCCATGAGCATCAAGGGCTACCTGGACCAGATCTACATGGACGACCCCGACCGCATCCTCCTCAAGCTCAGCTACATGGGCGAGAAGATCAACGGCCTCGTGTCGCGCGTCGACCATGACGCGCACGCAAAGAGCGACGCGGACCATGACTACGTGACGCTTGACGTGCCGGCGGAGCAGCGCGGGAAGCTCTTCTCCCCCGCCGCGGGCAGGCTGGTCCCACCCGGGCACGTACGCCAGAACGAACCCGCATGTGCTGCCCAGGGCCGCTGCGTGTGCATCCGCCCCACCTACGGCATGCTGTACGCGCCGGTGACGGGCCGCATCACGGCGCAGCTGCCCTCGCACAACGCCATCGGCATCATGACCTTCGACGGCGTGCAGATTTTGATGACGGTAGGCAACGCCCCGCAGCGTTACCAAGGCAAGGCCTTTAGGCAGCTGGCATGGCAGAACGACTCCGTCCACATGGGAGACCCGCTGGTGGCGTGGGACCGCCGTACGCTGCGAGGCGAGGGCGAGGACGACCTGGTGGTCATGACCGTGACGAACCCCGACGACCTGGCGTCTGTCACCCCGCTGCAGCCCCGCATGCCGTGGGCGAGCAGGGTGCGCCCCGGGGCGCAGGTCATGAGCGTGGAGTTTCCCAGCGAGGGATAGCGAACGTTCGCAAACGCAAGAGGGCCTGACGAGGACGCTTCCCCGCCAGGCCCCATTTGTATGGTTGTCGCATCGTCAGTCATAACCGGCGAGCAGCACGCAACGCTAGAACGTGATGACTCCCATCGCGATGAGGACCACGGCCAGCACAGCCGCAATCACGATCACGACTGCGACGGCGACGTCCTGCTTGCCAAAGACCTTCTCGCCCGCTTCCTTGCGGCCGGCCGCATAGAAGAACAGGCCAGGGATGTACCCAAGGCAGCACATGAGCAGGTAGGTCCAGCCGCTGAGGACGGTTCCCACGACCAGGAACACGGTGGCAATGAGGCCGATGACCAGCTGGCCGGCCTCATGGCGCTCGGCGGAGAGCTTGACCTGGTACGCCGCGGCAAGTGCCCACGTGATGGCGATGGAGACGGTGCACATGGACAGCGCGAAGTTGTAGGCGTCCTCGGTAAAGAGAAGCGAGATCATGAACAGCTGGGTGCAGATGCCCACCACGACGAGGGAGTTCTGCGGCGCGCGGTTTGCGTTGAGCTTGCCCCACCAGGAGCCCAGGAGCTTGTCGTCCGCCATGCGCTGGGTCACCTCGGCGGGAAGCAGCGTGAACGAGAGCCAGCAGCCAAAGCCCGAGATCAGCATCGCGATTGCGATGAACGCGCCGCCCCAGCCGGGCGCAACCTTCTCGAACACGTAGAGCATTGCGGGCTTGCTGAGCTTGGCGACCTCCGTGTACGGCATGACGCCATAGGGCAGGAGCGACGCGCCCAGGTACACGGCAACCACGATGAGAAGACCGACGACCGTAGCCGTGCCCGCCTCGGAGCGCTTGCGGGCGCGGGACGTGACGACGCTGGCGCCCTCGACGCCGATGAAGACCCACATCATCGTGATGAGGCAGTTCTGAATCTGCGTGGACAGGCCGCCAAGCGAGACGGCGCCCTTGCCCGCAGTTCCAGCGGCAACGGCGTTGTTGTAGACGTTGCCCCAGAAGTCGGCCGTAAAGACTCCCGCGCGGAAGCTCACGCCGCAGAACAGGATGAACACGGCAAGCGCCGCGACCTTCACGACCATGATGAGCGCATTGAGGAACGAAGCGCTCTCGACGCCACGGATAATTAGTGCGACAAGGACCCAATTGATGATCGAGCCCATGAGGATGGAACCGATGTTGTTGCCCGGAAGGAAGTACGGGAAGAAGTAGCCGATCGTCGAGGCGAGGATGGTCGCGAAGGCCACGTTGCCCAGCCAGGCGGAAAGCCAGTATCCCCATCCCGAGATGAAGCCGGTAAACGGGCCAAAGCCCTCCCGCGCGTAGGCGTAGATGCTGCTGAGCTTGGGCTTCTTGACCACGAGGTTGTTGAGCGAGAAGGCCAGCATGAGGAAGCCCACGCCCACGATGAGCCAGGACACGAGGACGCCACCTGGCGAGGCCACGGCCGCAAGCTGGCCAGTGAGGGCGAACACGCCCGTGCCGATGCACGAGCTAACGACGAGTCCCACGAGCCCGAAGAAGCCGATGCCACCCGGACGCTCTTCCGACTGAGTTTCTGCAGCGTCTGACATGCGCTGCTCCTTTCTCTAAAAGAGAGGGGCGAGCACCGCACGCGGCACCCACCCCCAAGGCCTTCCTACCAGCGGAGCGAGAGGCACGTGATGGAGCCGTCGATCTTCTCGAACTCCGTCATCTCGACCTCGATGATCTTGTAGCCCCAGGCCTCGAGCTGCGCCTTGACGCGCGGGTAGCCCTTCGCCATGACCACGTAGTCGTTGATGCGCACGCAGTCGGCACCGTAGGCCTCCTCGTCCGGAACCTCGAAGAGGTTAAACTGGCCGCGGTGGTAGGCGGGCTTGGTCTTGAACTCGCCGCTCACGAGCAGGTTACCGTCCTCGACGTAGGTTCCGCCGGTCTTGAGGTGCAGGATGTGCTCGACGGGCACCTGCTCGGAGGTGAAGCCCCACTCGGCGAGGAAGCCGGCAAACTGGCGGTATCCCTCGTCGTTGGTGCGCTGCGAGTGGCCCACGTAGTAGTGGTCGTCCACCATCATGACGTCGCCGCCCTCGAGCGTGCCGGGGTCCGTGATGACCTTGATCTGGTCGTCGGTAAAGAACTCGTGCAGCGTGGGGAGCATGAGCGCGGCCTCCTCGCGGCGGGTCGGCGCGCCGGGGCGGTCGGAGATCGCACCCTTGGGCGTGATGACGGCCGTGTCCTCCACGAAGACGGAGTCGGGGTAGTCCTCCAGCGCGGGCAGGACCGTGACCTCGAGGCCGGCCTGCTTGAGGGCCTCCACGTACTGGTCGTGCTGCTCCATGGCCTTCTCGTAGATGGGCTTGCCCTTGTTGGTGAAGTCGGCGATGCCGTCGATTACCGAGTGGGACGGGCGACGGACGATTGCGTGGGTGAAGTTTGCTGCCATGGTGGAACCCCTTTCCGTTGCTGTGACGTTGGCACCGGGCTTCCGGGCGTGCGGGACGTCCTTCTCCCCTGCCTGCTTGCTGCTTTATGTATACAAAATACAATTCGAGTTGGTCAAGCTATTTCACACGGTGACTTCTTGTGTTTTACGAGCGGTTACCTTGCTGACACAAACGGCAACCACAGGGGTCATTGGATGGCTTGTACTTACTTCGTACTTTGTATACAATTTGTTTGAGCAGAGAGGGGCAATCATGGCAACGGGAAGTCACCAGTCGCTGAAGCAGCGGGTGTACGACGAGCTTCGCGCTCGGATCGAGCGCGGCGAGCTCCAGGAGGGCGAGAAGGTCGTGGAGCTTTCCGTGTGCGACTCCCTGGGGGTCAGCCGCACCCCCGTGCGCGAGGCGCTGATCCAGCTGGAGGCGGACGGCTACCTGGAGGGCATCCCCCGCCGCGGCTTCCGCGTGAGGAGCTTTGACGAGGCGAGCGCCCGCGAGGTCTTCGAGATGCTCGGGCCGCTCGACGGGCGCGCCGCACTGCTCGCCGTTCCCAACATGGGGCCCGACGACCTTGCGGACATGCGCTTTCTGTACGAGTCGATGGAGCTTGCCATTGCCGGTGGCCTGACCTCGCGCTACTACGACCTGCAGCGCGAGTTCCACCAGCACTACATCGACCGCTGCGGCAACGCCCGCCTGATCAAGGCGCTGGGCGAGCTCATGAGCCAGCTCTCGTCGCGGTCCTACCAGCGCGACGACCCCCAGGCACTCCAGAACATGCGCAAGGCAAACGAGGAGCATCTCCACATGCTCGAGCTGTTCGAGAAGGGCGACGGCGCCGCGCTGCAGGACTACATCCGCGACGTCCACTGGTCGCTCGACAACGTGGAGTTCGCCACCTGGTAAAAGACGCGCCCGGAACCCCTCGTAGCGGGGCCCGGGCGCGTTCGCATTCACGCTCGCAGTCGGCACGCGGCCGCTCCTTGGTGCTACGCCAGGTCGCGGTAGTGGAAGCTCTTCTCGCCCGAGGCGTACGGCGCCACGATGTCGCCGTGGCCCACCAGGCGATACTTGTACGTGACCAGGCCGTCCAGCCCCACGGGGCCGCGTGCGTGCAGCTTGCCCGTGCTGATGCCCACCTCGGCGCCAAAGCCGTAGCGGAAGCCGTCGGCAAAGCGGGTGGAGCAGTTGCGGTACACGCCCGCGGAGTCGACCATCTGCATGAAGTACTCGGCCGCCGCGTCGTCCGTCGTGATGATGGCGTCCGTGTGGTGCGAGCCGTAGCGGTTGATGTGGTCCACGGCCTCGCGCACGCCGTCCACCACCTTGCAGCTCATGACGTAGTCGCCGTACTCCGTGCTGAACTCGTCGTCGGACATGGGCTCCACCGCGGGGATGCCCTCCACGTGGGACAGAAGGTCGCACACCTCGGCCGTGCCGCGGAGGCGTGCGCCGCGCTCCGCCAGGCCGAGGGCCGCCTTGGGCAGGAACTCCGCCGCGATGGAGCGGTCCACCAGCAGCGTCTCGGCCGCGTTGCACACGGCGGGGTACTGCGTCTTGGCGTCCACCAGCACGCGCACCGCCATGTCCTGGTCCGCCGCGGCGTCCACGTACACGTGGCAGACGCCCGAGGAGTGGCCCATGACGGGGATCTTGGTGTGCTCCATGATGTAGCGCACGAACTTGTTGGAGCCGCGGGGGATCAGCAGGTCAACGTCCTGGTCGCACTGCAGCAGCTCGTCGATCTCGCTGTGGAGCTCCGCCTGCAACAGGCAACTGGCGGGAAGTCCCGCCTCCACCACGGCCTCGTGGATCACGTCGAACAGCACGCGGTTGGTGTTGGCCGTCTCGCGCCCGCCCTTGAGCACGGCGCAGTTGCCGCTCTTGACGCAGAGCGAGCTGATCTGCACCAGCGCGTCCGGGCGCGCCTCGAAGATGACGCCGATCACGCCGATGGGGCAGGTCACGCGCCTGAGCTCGAGCCCGGCGTCCAGCTCGCGGTCCAGAAGCACGCGCCCCACGGGGTCGGGAAGCCCCACCAGCTGGCGCAGGCCCGCCACGCCGTCGCGCAGCTTGTCCTCGTCGTAGCGCAGCCGCTTCTGGACGGTCTGTGCCACGCCGGCCTCGGCCGCGGCGGACATGTCCTTCTCGTTAGCCGCAAAGATCTGGTCCTTGTGCGCCTCGAGCGCCTGCGCCACCAGCTCGAGCGCGTGGTTGCGCTGCTCGATGGAAGAGGCGGCCATGGCCGGCGCCTCGAGCTTCATCTGGTGGACCTGCTCGCGAATGTCCATGTGGGCTCCTATCGGGATGACGACGCGGGCCCGGGGGCCGGCGCGGGTGGTTGGGGGTATTGGGTAGAAGTCTACCCGACTGCCCCGCGCGCGATAGGCTCGGGTAGAATCTACGCAGCTCGGCCGCGTGCCGGGCCACCGGACGTCCCCCACGCAAGGAGTGAACATGGCCAGGCTCAAGTACGAAAACGCGCGCTTCGAGGCATCGTACGGAACGATCGCGCAGCTGCCCGAGCCCACCGCGCCCGAGGTCTCCTTTGTGGGGCGCTCCAACGTGGGCAAGTCGTCGCTCCTCAACAAGCTCATCGGCCGCAAGTCGCTCGCCAAGGTGTCGAGCCAGCCGGGCAAGACCGCCAACATCAACTTTTTTGACGTGGACGGCGTGCGCTTTGTGGACCTGCCCGGCTACGGCTTCGCCAAGGTGTCCCAGGCGGAGAAGCAGCGCTGGGCTAACCTCATAAGCGGCTACTTCGAGCAGGAGCGCAGCTTCAACCTGGTGGTCTCGCTCGTGGACATCCGCCACGACGCGCAGCAGCTCGACCGCGACATGCTGGCCTACCTGGCGGATGCGGAGCTGCCCTACGTGGTGGCGCTCACCAAGGCCGACAAGCTCAGCCGCAGCAAGCAGACGCAGCAGAGGGCCGCGCTCGCGCGCCAGTTTGGGATTGACCCCGGCCGCATGCTCGTGACGTCGTCGCAGTCCGGACAGGGCATCCAGGAGCTCCGCAAGATGATCGAGGACGCCTGCCTGTAGCGCGCCCATGCCGCACCCACGCTATGCCGGGCGAGAAGGGCGGCCGCCCTTCTCGCCCGCGTAATCGGGACGCAGGAACCTGCCGCTACGAGCCCAGGACGTCGTGGACGTCGCACACCACGATGCGATCGACCTTGGCGATCGGCTCCCAGCGGTAGCCCGCCGCCGCGGACTCGAAGCACAGGTACAGCTTGCCGCCATAGAGGTCCATCTCCTCGAGCATGGGCGGCAGCACGAACGTGGCCCAGGACTGGTCGTTGCGCAGGTCGTGGCTCCACGCGCCACCGCCCCACCACATGACGCGCAGGTAGCTGTCGCGGCTGCCCCACGACTGCGAGAGCAGGCAGAGGTCGCCCACGATGCCCATGCCCTGCGCCTGGCCGTTGATGAGCGCACCGTCCACCGGGTCGAGGATGTCGCCGCTCGTCTTGCCGACCCGCTTGATGAGGTTCTTGAGCACTCGCGACTTGCGCACGTTGATCATGCCGAGCTCGTCCGCGTCCCAGCCCTGCTCGGCCGCGAGCTGACCCTCGTTGCGGTAGCGCTCGAGCTCGCCCAGGACCTCGTCCTTGTCGGCCTCGCGCAGGCCGCCGTCGGACTCGATGTCGAACGCCTGGATGGTCGTGCGCGACTTGCGCGCGCCGGTGAAGTCGCCCACGTACAGCTTGCCGGAATAGACCGTCAGGAACGACGCGTGGTTGAGCGTGCGGACGAGGTACGTGCGCTCGATTCGGCACGGTGCCTTGGCGCGGGAGGCGTCGTACTTCTCCCACGCCTTGAGCTCGATCGAGCTCACCGTGGCACAGCCGTGCTTGCCCTCCTGGTAGCCGCAGATCCACAGGCGGTGGTGGCGCGCGTCGTAGGCCAGGCCTCCCACGTGCGGCTTTCCGTTGAGCACGATCACACCGTCGAGCTGGTGGGTCTTGCGGTTGATGCGGTAGATCACGGAGTTGTGCGCGTGGGCGCGGCAGTACGCGGACACGAGCAGGTACCTTCCCGCAACGCAGACGCCCTGCGGCGTCATGGTCGTGCAGCTGCACAGGTTGTCGTCCGCGTCCAAGGTGCGCGTGACCTTGAGGCCGGGTATCACGTAGCTTTCGCGCACGATCTTGCTCACGTTTGCGTAGGAGCTCACGCCGAGGCCGTAGTTCCTGAGCACGGTGCGGAAGTCTTCCGAGGAGTACAGCGAATCTGCGTTGGTGCCGTCCGCGCTCGACGTGGGCCCCGTCTGCAGAGGGTGGGCCATGCCGTACGCGAAGAAGCAGCACGTCGCCACAAGGAGCGCGCACAGCACGCGAAGCCACGTCCTTCTCGTCCGCATCTCGCCCCCTTACGCACAGACAACGTGTAACCGTAGCACGCGCGACGGGGGTCTGGGACCCGCCCGCGAAGCCGCGCCGACTCGTCACAACCCTGTAGTATCCGGCGCCTTCGCGTGCCGCGAGCGCATCGTAAGCGCCAGTGCACGCAACTGTAACGGAATCATCAGCTTCCTGCACGCGCAGGTAAGCGCCCTGGCACGCGTGCCTAGTGCCAGCTCGGGCGTGGAAATATGTAATTGGAAAGTAAACGAGCGCGGATGGGAGGTCATCATGTCAGCAACGACGCTCAACCGTCAGACCAGCGGGTTCCTTCGCGGCCTTGGCATGGTCGCCGGATACGAGGGCCTGAGCATCCTGGGAGCCGCCCTCACGGTCGCGGTCCTGGCTGCGCTTGCGGCGCTGTAACGACCCGGTAAGCCCCAAACCACGCACGCCCAGCCTTGCGGAACCCCCGCGCCCGCCCCCGCGCACTTACCTTGCGCGGGGGCGCGATTCTGTTTCGGGGCCGTCCGTGCCCGCCCCAGAAAGTTTTTCGCCACCCGTGCACGCAATCGGGGTTTGAGTGTATTTCGATCTCACCTCAGAGGCTCACACGGCTTGCCAAAGCTGCCGCCAGGTCGTCCAGAGCACACTCAAACCCTCCTCCCGCTCATTTGAAGGGGCTTGTGGGCACTTCGAACACGTCCACGAGGCGCGGCGGCAGCTCCAAAGTACACTCAAGCCTCCTTCCGGTGCACGCGGGCCAGAAAAACTTCCGCCACACCACCCGGCTCACGCCCACCGCGCCAACGCATCCGCCTCCGGAAGTGCCGGACGCCAACCGAGCGCCAGCCACTAGGATGTATGAAATCAGAAACTAATTGCATCCATCAACCACGTGCTGGCAATAACCGCAGCTCAGGGCCACAAGGTGAGGAGTCGCATGCCGCAAGCATCCAAGCAGCAGTCATCCGTAAGCACCCAGGCGACGCAGGCCGACCGCGAGGAGCGCCTCAGGTACTCGCGCCTCCTCGCGCAGCGCTTCCCCAACCGCCGCGCCGCCATGAGCGAGATCATCAACCTTCGCACCATCCTGTCGCTCCCGCGCGGCACGGACCACTTCATCAGCGACGTCCACGGCGAGTACGAGGCCTTCCAGCACATCCTCAACAACTGCTCCGGCGTCATCCGCGAGCAGATCCGCGTGATCTTCTCGCCCGAGCTCGACGCACGCCAGCAGGCCGACCTCCGCACCCTCGTCTACTATCCGCGCGAGAAGGTCGAGCGCACGCGGCTGGACGGCGCCCTCGACCGCCAGTGGTACCTCGACAACCTGTATCGCCTGGTCAGGCTCGCGCGCTGGATCGCCGGCAAGTACACGCGCTCCAAGGTGCGCAAGGCCATGCCCGCCGAGTACGCCTACATCATGGACGAGCTCATGCACGCCACGCGCGACGAGGAGAAGGTCCGCCACGCCTACCACCAGTCGATCCTCGAGTCCGTGGTGGACACGGGCGCCGCGGACGACTTCATCGAGGCGCTCGCGAACCTCATCAAGCGGCTCGCCGTCGACCGCCTCCACGTGGTGGGCGACGTCTTCGACCGCGGCGCGCACGCGGACAAGGTCATGCACACCATCGAGCACCACCCCTCCGTGGACGTGGAGTGGGGCAACCACGACATCGCCTGGATGGGCGCCGCCTGCGGGTCCCTCGCCTGCATCTGCTCGGTCGTGCGCACCTGCGTGCGCTACGGCACGCTCGCCGCCATCGAGAGCGGCTACGGTATCAGCCTGCGCGAGCTCGCGCTCTTCGCGGGCGCCACCTACCGCGACGACGACGCCATCCCGCCCTTCGAGAAGGCCATCGACGTCATGCTCTTCAAGGTCGAGGGCCAGACCT
>NZ_JBJEHW010000200.1:0-8210 GCF_051876455.1 Parafannyhessea sp. | reverse complement strand
ATGGCCTGCGGAAACGACATGCAGGAGTGCATGGTACACCAAGCGCGACACAACGGGGAGCGCCTCGTCCGTCCGCCCTTCCAATCCATGGGAACGCAATCCCACGCGTGGTGTGGATGCTAGAATGAATGCTATAATTGGTAATAGTACTTCCAGATTTAACCATCGACACCCGCCATCGAGACATTTGCCTGCACGATGACGCCAAGTTCAGGGAGGCGGCTCCATGTACATCAGGCGCGAGGTTGAGCAGACAATCGACGCCATGCTCAGGCAGGGGAAGGTTGTCCTGGTAACCGGCTCCCGACAGGTGGGAAAGACGACGGTCCTCAGGGAGCACCTGGGAGACGACTACGGCTACGTGTCGATGGAGAACCCACGCGACTTCGCGCTCGCGAAGGAGGATTCCGTACTGTTCTTCGAAACGCACCAGCTCCCCCTCATCATCGACGAGGTGCAGCGGGTGCCGGAGCTCTTCTCGCCCATCAAGTGGATCGTGGACCAGTCCGACGAGAGGGGTCGCGTCGTCCTCACCGGCTCGCAGACGTATCACCTGATGAAAGGCGTAAGCGAATCGCTTGCGGGAAGAATCAGGATCATCCAGATGCCTCCCCTGAGTCTGAGAGAGCTTGCCGGCGACGCCGGAGGCCCGCATCCCTTCATACCGAGCCCGGTCGATTCCAGTGACACCAGGTCGCCAGACCAAGGCAAGAGCCTCCCGGCCCTCTGGGATGTCATCCACCGCGGCTCGATGCCGGAGCTGCAGGACGCCTCGATCGACTGGGACTCCTTCTACAGCGACTACGTGAGCACATACCTTGAGCGGGACGTGCGCGACCTCATAAACGTTAAGGACCAGGTCAAGTTCTACAACTTCATGGTCGCCTGCGCGGCGCGTACGGGACAGCTCTTCAACGCGTCGGACATCGCCAACGCCATCGACGTGAGCCACAAGACGGTCGCGGCGTGGATTTCCGTACTCGAGGCGTCTGGCATCGTGAAGATCCTCCAGCCCTTCTGGCCCAACATAGGAAAGAGCGTCACCAAGACCCCAAAGATCTACTTCATGGACACGGGGCTCGTGTGCCAGCTCACGAGATGGACCACTGCGGAGCAGCTCAGCCGCGGCGCGATGGCGGGCCACGTGTTCGAGACCTTTGTGGTGTCCGAGGTACTTAAGTCGTACATGAACGCGGGAGCGAACCTCCACGACGTATGGTTCTACCGTGACGCCAGGAAGCGGGAGGTCGACCTCGTCATCCAGGAGGGACACATCCTGCATCCCGTGGAGATAAAGGCCGGCGCCACCGTCGGGTCAGAGGCAGTGAGGAACTTCCAGTGCCTGGCAGACCTTGCCGACTATGAGCTCGGCTTTGGCAACGTGATCTGCCAGACCCCAGAGCCCTACTACGTCACGCGAGACGTGCAGGCAATTCCCGTCTGGTACATCTGAGCGCCCCGAGGCGCCATGCGCGCTACAGCCCCAGAAGCTCGATGAGGTCGTCCTTGCGGAGCGACCCGAGCGACATGCCGCCGCCCTCGCCCACGACCTGGTCGGCCAGCTCGCTCTTGGCCTCCTGCAGCGCCATGATGCGGTCCTCCACCGTGTCGCGCGCGATGACCTTGTAGACCGTCACGTCCTTGGTCTGGCCGATGCGGTGCGCGCGGTCCGTGGCCTGGTCCTGCGCCGCGGCGTTCCACCAGGGGTCGGCGTGCACGACGACGGAGGCGCCCGTGAGGTTGAGGCCCGTGCCGCCCGCCTTGAGCGAGATGAGGAACACGGGGACGTCGTTGTTGTTGAACTCGTTCACGAGCTCGACGCGACGCTGCTTGGGGGTCGCGCCCGTGAGCGTGTAGTACTCCACGCCCTCCGCGTCGAGCCGGTCCGCGATGAGGTCGAGGTAGCTCGTGAACTGCGAGAACACGAGCATCTTCTCCTGCGCGTCGACCACGCGGTCCACGAGCGAGCAGATGGTGTCGAGCTTGGCCGAGGGGCCCGTGTAGTCCGCGTAGACCAGCCGCGGGTCGCAGCAGATCTGCCTGAGGCGCATGAGCTCGGCCAGCACCTGGATCTTGCCGCGGCGGAACTCCGAGTCGCTCTTGGACGTGATGGAGAGGCGCAGCGCCTGCTCGTGGGCCTGGTACAGGCGGCGCTGCTCGCCCTCGAGGTGCGCGTAGACCACCTGCTCGAGCTTCTCGGGCAGGTCGCGCAGGACGTCGCGCTTGAGGCGCCTGAGCACGAAGGGGCCTATCGCGTCGCGCAGGCGCTCCGCGCACTCCGTGTCGCCCGCGAGGATGGGCTCCTCGTAGCGCTCGCGGAACCGCTCGTAGCCGCCGAGCAGGCCGGGCATGAGGTAGTCGAATATGCTCCAGAGCTCGGACAGGCGGTTCTCGATCGGCGTGCCCGTGAGCGCGAAGCGGTGCCGCGCCGGCACGGCCTTGACCGCGCGGGCGGCCAGCGTCTCGTGGTTCTTTATGTACTGGGCCTCGTCCAGGACCTCGCACCAGAAGTCCGTGTCGGCGTAGTCCTCGATGTCGCGGCGCACGAGGTCGTAGCTCGTGACGAGCACCTCGTGGGCGCCGTCGCGGCGGATGCGCCTGCGCTCGGCCGCCGTGCCCACCACCACGGCCACGTCCATCTGGGGCGCGAACTTCTCGAACTCCGCCGCCCAGTTGTACACGAGCGACGCTGGGCACACCACGAGCGTGGTGCCCCTGCCGCGGTGCGCGAGCAAAAACGAGATCATCTGGACCGACTTGCCCAGGCCCATCTCGTCCGCGAGGATGCCGCCGAAGCCCATGTCGGACAGCGCGCACAGCCACTGGTAGCCGGCCACCTGGTACGGGCGCAGCCTCGGCGCGATGGTCGCGGGCGGCTCGTAACGGGTGGGGTCGACGGAGCGGAAGTTGTCGACGTACGAGCGGAAGGACTCGTCCTTCTCGTCGTCCGTCATGATGTGGTCGAGCAGGAAGGCCTTGTAGCTGGGGATCCGCACGTCGCCGGAGGAGAGCTCGCGCGCCGTGAGGCCCAGCTCGTCCGCGAGGCGCGCGGCCTCGCCCAGGTCCGCGCCGGACAGGTCCACGAAGGAGCCGTCGCGCAGCCGGTGGAAGCGCTCGTGGCGGCGGTAGCCCTCGAGCAGGGAGTACAGCTCCGAGAGCGGGAGGTCCTCCGCGCTCACCTTGAGGTTGATGAGGTTGGCGCGCACGGTGAGCGCAACGCTCACGCGCGGTGCCTCGCGCCGCACCAGGCCGTCGAACGCCCTGGTCGTGCGCACGGTGCCGATCCTGCGCAGGCTGTCCACGCCCTCGAACGCGAGCCGCGCTATGGCGGCGCCGTCGCGCTCCGGGATGGTCGCCACGCCGGAGGACGCCGACGCGTTGGTCGGGAAGTACGACCCCACGACCTGGCGGGCGGCGGCCTCCCCCGCGAGGTCGCGGCCGAGGTCGCGCACGGGCCCGACCTCGCGCGCGAGCAGGGGGTAGCGCTTCTCGCCGTAGACCGCGGACGCGCGGCACGTGACGCCGGCGCGGGTGTGGTCGAGGTCGAACTCCAGGTGCAGCGGGTCGGGCAGCTGGGCGCTTACCTGCGAGGGCACGTCCACGCGCATGGCCCGGCTCACCTTTGGCAGCACCGTCGCCGCGAAGCGCGGCACGTCGCGCTGGCCCAGGATGATCTTGCCGTCGGGGCTGGAGTACACCGTGGTGAGGAACGTCGCGATGGCGCGGAGCCGGTCAGTGCAGCGCAGGAGCCGGTCAGCCGTGACGGCGTAGAGGTGCTCCGGCGTGCCGAAGAAGTCCACGTCCTCGCCGCGCTCGAGCTCGAAGGCGTTGTCGCCCGCGCCCACCAGCCGCATGGAGACGTCCGGGTCGCCCTCGGCCACGGACACCCTGCGGGCGGGCACGCTCACGCGGCCCGTCTCGGGCGAGAGGAACTCGACCTCCAGCTCGTGGCCCATGAGGATGCCCACGAGCTCGTCCAGCTCGGGGGGCGTGAGCCTGAGGTCGCGTCCGAGCTCGGGCTGGGCCGAGGACATGCCGTACACGCGCGCGGCCACGCGGTGCGCGGAGAAGGACTTGCGGTTCTGCACGGCGCGCACCACGAACTCGCACACCTGCCGCGACAGCTCGTCGAACATCCGCGGCTCGTGCACGAAGGCGAGCTTCCTGCCATAGGCGTGGTAGGCGCCCTGCAGAAGGTCCTGCGCGAGCGTGCCGATGTCGCGCACGATGTAGGAGCCGGACGAGCCCACCATCCTGAAGTGCACGAAGGTGTCGTGCCCGCGGCTGAGCGTGGTCTCGAGCCGCACGCTGCCGGAAAGCTGGTCCGTGAGCGCGCCGACGCGCGGCGGCGTCGGGACGGACGCCCTGTCAAGGTACTCGCCCAGCACGGTGGAGGTGCTGGCGTGCTCGAGCTCGCTGTAGCCCGCGTACTCGCGGGCGTTGCGGTTGAAGTCCAGCGCGAGGGCGATGCTGTGCTTGCAGGGGCCCTTGTAGGTGCGCGCCGCGGGGCACGTGCAGTCGTAGTCGACCACGCGGTCCGCCGCCTCGTCCACGGTGATGCTCGCCTCGTAGTGGTCCTGGTAGCCGGAGCTGCTCTCCACGCACGCCTCGATCCTGGTAAGCGAGTCGTCGTAGCTGCAACTGCGCTTCCAGATGCCGTCCTGGCGCCGCGCGATGATCCTCGCGCGCCCCAGGATGGCGGGCCTGCATGCCTTGGAAAGTGCCTTCTCGGAAATCAACCAGTGAACCTCCCCGCGCCGACGCGTGCCGGGCGGCCGCTCCCCGTGCCTGGGCACCGCAAGGGTCCCTCAAGCCGCTTTCAGACGTTGGTGCCAAATATAAGGACGCTGGTGCCAACTATGCAAGAAACGGGCCGTCGTTCCGCATCTCTCTAGCGTAGCGTGTTCGGGCCGCGCGGGCACGGTCATTTTCGCCCAATCCGCAGGCGCCCCCAGATCGCCGGGCCAAACTGGCTCACGGTGACCGCCAGGAAGATGAGGGCGAAGCCCGCGAGCAGGGGCGGCGTGACCGTCTCCCCGTAGAACACGATGGAGAAGAGCACGGCGAACACGCTCTCGAGCGAAAGCAGGAGCGCGGCCTGCGCGGGCGGCACGTGCCGCTGGCCCACGTTCTGGAGGATGAGCCCCAGCATGGTGGAGCAGCACACCACGTAGCCCATGGACAGCCAGAAGCTCCCCGGCAGCGCCGCGAAGTCCGGCACGGGCTCGAGCGCGAGCGCTGCGGCCAGGCACAGCACGAAGCTCGCGGCGAACATGACCGTCGTGATGACCATCGTGTCGTGCGCCGCGCCAAAGCGCCCCACGGCCACGATGTTGAGCGCGAAGAAGAACGCGGACACCAGGGTGAGAAGATCGCCCACGCCAAGGCCGAAGCCCTTCTCGCCCGAAAGCGCCAGGAAGCCCACGCCCGCGAGGCACGTGGCCGCCGCGACCACGCTGCTCGCCCCGGGGCGGCGGCGCGTCACGAGCCAGTTCATGAACGGCACCATCACGCAGTAGGTTGCCGTGAGGAAGGCGTTGCGCCCGGGCGTGGTGCCGACGAGGCCCACGTTCTGGATGAGGAAGCCCAGCCCCTCCGGCAGGCCGATGGCCACGCCCGCGACCACGTGCGAGAGGTCGAGGTAGCGCGCCAGCCTCCGGTGGAAGACGAGGCACATGGCCACGGTGGCCAGGCCAAAGCGCAGCGCGATGATCCAGATGGGCGTCATCGCGTCGAGCGTGTCCTTGAGCACGACGAACGACCCGCCCCAGATGACGGCCGTGAGCAGGAGCCCCAGCTCGAACACCCAGACGGGCGCGCACCTGCCCCCTGCCGCGCCGGCGCGCGCCTCGCTAGAGCCTGCCATCGCGAACCTCCTCCTCGAGCTCGAGCACCTGGCTCCGCCCCGCCCCGAACTGGCTCACCAGCACGGAGCCGAAGATGAGCGCGAAGCCCGCCAGCAGCGAGGGCGTGACGGCCTCGCCGTAGAACAGGACCGAGAAAAGCGTGGCGAAGACGCTCTCGAACGAGAGCAGGAGCGCCACCTCGGACGAGGGCAGGTGCGCCTGGGCGACGTTCTGCACCAGGAGCCCGAACACGGTGCAGAGAAGCGTAATGTAGACGGCCTCGAGCCAGAACGCGGGCGTGAGCGCGGCGGCCGCGGGCACGGGCTCGAGCGCCACCGCCCACGCCAGGCACACGAGCGCGGACACGACGAACATCACGAAGGTGAGCGTCACGGCGTCGTGCGCGCGACCGAGCCGCCCCACGGCCACCATGTTGCAGGCGAACGCCAGCGCGGAGACCAGGGTGAGAAGGTCGCCCGTCCCGAGGCGCGGCCCCAGCGTGCCCCCGAGCGAGAGCAGCCCCACGCCCGCGAGGCACAAGAGCGCCGCCGCGACGTTGTTGGCGCCCGGGCGCCTGCGCTCCACGGCCCAGGCCAGAAACGGCACCATCACGCAGTACGTGGCCGTGAGGAAGGCGTTGCGGCCGGGCGTGGTGCCCGTGAGGCCGAGGTTCTGCAGCAGGAAGCCGAGCGCCTCCGGCACGCCCACGCAGGCGCCCGCCACCACGTGCGAGGGGTCCAGGCAGCGCGCGATCCTCCCGCGGAAGAGAAGCGCGAGGACCACGGCCGCGAGCGCGAAGCGGAGCGCCAGGAACCACGACGTGGGCATGTGGCGCAGCGCGTCCTTCATCACCACGTACGACGAGCCGTACGCCACGGTCGTGAGCACGACGGCCGCGGCGTACGCCCAGGACGGTATGTTCTTCGGAAGCGTCATCCAGCAGATTATACGGGACCCAAGGGGCTGCCGCGGCCGCGGCGCCGCGACCTTCTCGTCACAAAATGACCACGTATCCGAAACAACCATCATCTTGGCGATATTTTCGGACGAAGTTGAAGGTATTGTGGTCGCTCATCCGCCCCGTGGCATAAAATGGGCTTGGCTGGCCGCATGGGCCGGTCGCACATCGGACAGATGCGCGCGGGACAAGGCCCGACGCGCTTGATGTGGTGGAGAGGAGAACCATGCAGTATTCCGCAGAAGTGGAGCGTATGTGCACTGTCGCCAAGGGCGCATACCACGGTCCTGCGCCCATTCCCGAGGAGGGCAAGTGGGTCCAGGCCAAACAGATCTCTGACATCTCTGGTTACACGCACGGTGTAGGCTGGTGCGCACCCCAGCAGGGCGCCTGCAAGCTCAGCCTTAACGTCAAGGAGGGTGTCATCGAGGAGTGCCTGATCGAGACGATCGGCTGCTCCGGCATGACCCACTCCGCCGCCATGGCCGCCGAGATCCTCCCCGGCAAGACCATCCTCGAGGCCCTGAACACCGACCTCGTCTGCGACGCCATCAACGTCGCCATGCGCGAGCTCTTCCTCCAGATCGTCTACGGCCGCACCCAGACCGCGTTCTCCGAGGGCGGCCTGCCCGTTGGCACCGGCCTCGACGACCTCGGCAAGGGCCTGCGCTCCATGGTCGGCACCACGTACGGCACCAAGGCCAAGGGCGCTCGCTACCTCGAGCTGACCCAGGGCTACATCACCAAGATGGCGCTCAACGCCGACGACGAGATCATCGGCTTCGAGTTCCTCAACCTTGGCAAGTTCACGGACGCCATCAAGGCCGGCACCGATCCCAAGGAGGCCGTCGAGGGCGCCATGGGCCGCTTCGGCCAGTGGGACAACCCCGCCAAGGTCATCGATCCGCGCAAAGAGTAGGAAGGGAGCTGAATACACATGGCAATCACGTTCGAAGGCTACGAGCGCCGCATCGACAAGATCAACAAGACCTGCGCTGAGTACGGCATTGCTGACCTTGAGGAAGCTCGCAAGATCTGCACCGACCTCGGCTTCGACCCCTACAAGATCACCGAGGGCATTCAGTCCATCGCATTCGAGAACGCCAAGTGGGCCTACGTCCTGGGCTGCGCTATCGCAGTCAAGAAGGGCGTGAAGACCGCCTCCGAGGCCGCAGCCGCCATCGGCATCGGCCTGCAGGCGTTCTGCGTGCCCGGCTCCGTCGCCGAGGAGCGCAAGGTCGGCCTGGGCCACGGCAACCTGGGCGCCATGCTGCTGGGCGAGGACACCGAGTGCTTCTGCTTCCTGGCAGGTCACGAGTCCTTCGCGGCCGCCGAGGGCGCAATCGGCATCGCCAACAACGCCAACAAGGCCCGCAAGAAGCCGCTCCGCGTCATCCTGAACGGCC
>NZ_JBJEHW010000199.1:0-1804 GCF_051876455.1 Parafannyhessea sp. | reverse complement strand
CCGTGATCTGGAGCTTGCCGGAGTCGCTGTCGTACGACAGCTTGGAGTAGGCGCCTGCCGGAACCAGGTAGGTGGCGATTGCCGCGACGATGGTGACCGCGAACAGGATGGTGAACGCGGTTGGCACGTGGAAGCGTCCCTTGCGGCGGTGGCTCTTCTCGCCCGCCCCTACCGACGACGGCTCGATGGCCGCCTCGCCGGCACCCTGGCGCTTGGCGTCATGGTCTCTCACGATTGGTCTCCTTCCCTTGTGGGGCGGACCCCGCGCCGCCCCAGATCTTCTCTGCGAGACCACGGTCGCGCGGTGGGAGAAACCCGTGAAGCCCTAACGTGGTGGTAGCGGTGGGTATAACGTGTGAGCGAGTGCGCCTACACCCCAACTACACCCACATCTACCTGCGGCAACTTGAGCTATACTGTCTTGGTTCTGCCAAGGGTCTTGCGACCTGCACCCCCGAAGGGACCATTGCCATGTACGTGGCGCTGTTCTACTACTCGCTCTTCATACTCCTCGCCTGCGGCATGACCGCGGCGATCTGCCTGTCCGCGTACTTCGTCACGCGCCGGAGGGCGGACCTCTGCCTGGTCGCGTGCTACCTCATCTACTTCCTGGACGCGGCGATCGTGTACCAGGACGACTTCGTGACCGGAGGGGGCGCCTACCACAACGCGTCGTTCTTCTATATCGGGCATCCCCTGCTGAGCGCCGTCACCGGCGCGGGCGCGTTCGGCTGCCTCTGGCTGTACGTGTGCGAACGGCTTGAGGTGCGGAGCCGGGCGATGCGCTTCGTCCCCATCGCACTGCTGCTCGTGTTCCCGCCCGTGCTGTACCGGCTCATCCCCGGCGCCCGGCTGGCGGAGTTCGCGTTCTTCTTCAGCCGCGAGGTCTTCATGGGTTTCGTCCTCGCGTACGTTGGCTACCGCTTCGCGACCGCAAGCGACGCCGCGAGGATGCGCATGGGACGGAAGCGCCGGGAGTACTGGGCGATCGTCCTTCTGACCTGCCTGACGGCACTGGAGAACGTCGTCTTCATCCTGCTGTTTGACCCGTCGAGGCTCGACGCGGGCTTCCTGTGGTTCTTCGCGGAGCGCAACATATCCGAGAACCTGCTCTTCCTGGCCATGGCCGTCATCGCGCTGCGCCAGGCGTCTCAGACGCTGCGGCTGCGCTTTGACCAGCCGCCCACGCGCGAGAGCGAGAACGTGCAGCAGTCCATCGACGCCGTGCTGCCGCGTTTCTGCGAGCGCTACGGCCTCTCCGCGCGCGAGAGCGAGGTGCTGCGGCTGCTGGTGCTTGGCAAGGACAACCAGAACATCGCGAGCGAGATGGGCATCGCGGCGTCCACGGTCAAGGTCCACGTGCACAACGTGCTCAAGAAGTGCGGCCAGCCCAACCGCCAGGAGCTGACCAAGGCGTTCTGGGCAAGGTAAAAGGCGCGGGCGAGAAGGACGAGGTGCCTTCCTCCCTACGCCCACTCCTCCCAGCTGTGGCCGCAGCGCCGGCACCTGTAGAGGCGCGACCAGTCCTCGGTCCCCACGCCCATGACGTCCAGACCGCGCAACCCGTCGAACGGCATCAGCCCCTCGGACACGACCCGCACGTCCGTGGAGCCGCACTTGGGGCAGGCCACGTCGCGTCCGTCCTCCCGCACGATGCGCGCGGGCTGCGCCGCCGGACGCGGCTGGGCGGTTTGGGCGGAACCGCGCCCGGAGCCGCCGCGAGTCGCGGCCGCCTCGAGCGCATCCTCATCAACCAGGCCGTCCAGGTCGTCCAGCTGCTGCGCGCCGAACCTCACCCCACGCC
>NZ_JBJEHW010000198.1:0-1804 GCF_051876455.1 Parafannyhessea sp. | reverse complement strand
CGGCCCATGGTCTCGCGCGCGGTGCGGGCGAGCAGGAGCGCCTCCTCGCGCGTGCCCGCGAAGCCGTAGTCGCTCATGCGCAGGCCGTCCACGCCGCAGGCGACCTGCAGGTCGCGCAGCGCCTCGAGGAAGTCCTCGGGCTTGGTGGCGCCCGTCTTGCCCAGGGCGCGTGCCATCGCCACGAAGCGCTCGTCGCACACGTGGCGACCCACCCAGTAGCCAAAGTACGCGAGGCTGATCATGGTGAGGCCCGCGCCGTGCGGGAGATTGGGGTGGAAGGCGCTCATCGCGTGCTCCATCGAGTGCTCCGAGCAGTTGGACGCCACGTCCATGGAGTAGCCGCCCATGGTGTTGGCGTACGCCACGTGCGTGCGCGCCTCGAGGTTGGAGCCGTCGCGCACGGCCACGGGTAGCCACGCGCCGATGTTGCGCATGGCCTCGAGCTGCACCATCTGGCCAAAGGGGTTCGCGATGTTGCAGATGTAGCCCTCCATGTTGTGGAATAGCGCGTCGAACCCCTGGTACGCCGTGAACTTGGGCGGGACGCTCAGCATGAGCTCCGGGTCCACCACGGCGATCCTGGCAAAGTTGTTGGGCGAGGATATGCCGATCTTCTCGTGCGTGTCGAGCTTTGATATGACGCCGCCGCGGTCGACCTCGGAGCCAGTGCCCGCCGTGGTGGTGATGGCCACCCACGGCATCTCGGGCCTCTGGAGCGGCAGGTTCTTGCCCGTGCTGCCCGTGGCGTAGTCCCACAGATCGTCGGAGGGCTGCGGGGCCAGGAGCGCCATCACCTTGGCCGCGTCCATAACGGAGCCGCCGCCGAGCGCCACGACGAAGTCCGCGCCGTTCTCGCGCGCGAAGCGGGCGCCATCCTCCACCACCTGCTTGGTGGGGTTGGCCGCCACCTTGTCGAACAGCACCGCGTCCACGCCGGCGAGCTTCAGCTGCTCGAGCGTGCGATCCAGGTAGCCGTTGGCGCGCGTGGACTTGCCGTTGGATATCACGAGCATGGCCCTCTTGCCCGGGAGCGCCTGCTCGTGCAGGTGGCCGAGCTGGCCGGGGCCGAAGAGCAGGCGGGTTGGTGCGTAGAAGTCGAAGCTGTCCGAGGGCATCGTTAGGTCCTTCCCCGTGCGTGCGTATGGCGCGGCCACCGCCGCGTCGCCTGCGGCCATGGTAGTTCGCCGTGGTTGCGGCGCGTGACACGCGAGGTTACGGGAAGCTTGTGCGCGTGTTTCGAGTTGGGACGGGGTGTGCGACCGCGGTCGCAGTCGCGGGCCGCAGGCTGCCGGGCCTCCCGTCGCGGTCGCGGGCCTCCGAGCGCGGTACCGCACCGCACTTCACGATGTGCGATGGGAGGCAAAACCCGCTCAACTGGGCAAACGCAGGCAGACCCCGCACCGCACTTCATGAAGTGCGGTGCGGGGTCTGCTCGACGCGGGTTGATGCACCGTGGGACCGGTGCGCCGCGCTCTCGACGCGGGCGCGTCCTAGCGCGGCGCGAGCTCAAAGGCGCTCGCGGGCACCAGGTTCCTGAGCGGCCCGCCCGTGGCCAGCGCGCGCAGGTTATCGCAGCAGATCGCGCAGATGGCGTCCTCCGTCTGACGATTGCGGCCAAACGAGCCGCCGGACACGTGCGGCGTGATGAAGCAGCGCGGCTCCCTCCAGAGCGGGTGGTCGGCCGGCAGCGGCTCCGGGGCCGTCACGTCGAGCGCCGCCCCGCGGATCGCGCCATCTGCCAGCACCTTTGCGAGCGCGTCCGCGTCCACAAAGGTGCCGCGCCCCACGTTCACGAGCACGGCGC
>NZ_JBJEHW010000197.1:0-1806 GCF_051876455.1 Parafannyhessea sp. | reverse complement strand
GGACGACGAGCGCGAGTTGGGATACCAGAGGGTCCAGGAGCAGTATCGCGCCCAGCTCAAGAACGTGGAGCTCGACGCGATCTCGTCCGTGTTCCAGAACCTGGCGGACACCGCCAGCAACGCCATCATCCTCGTCTACGGCGGCTACCTCGTCGCGACGGGTGGCCTCCAGCTCGCGAGCCTCATCGCGTTCTTCTCGTACGTCTCGCAGGGCAGCTTCGTCAACAGCGCCGAGAACATCGTGCTGTACTACCAGAACATCAAGATGGGCCTCGGCGCCTGCGCTACCATCATGGAGGTCGCGAAGACGCCGGACGAGCGGGTCAAGACCGGAAAGTCCTTCACGGTCCCCGAGGCGGACATCACGTTCGACGACGTCACCTTTGGCTACGACCCCGAGGACCCCGTCCTCAGGGACGTCTCGTTCACGATTCCCTCCGGCAAGACCACGGCGATCGTTGGCTCCAACAGCTCCGGAAAGACGACGGTGCTCAGGCTGCTCGAGCGCTTCTACGGTCCTGACAAGGGCACGATCAGCTACGGTGGCGAGAAGATCGACGACTTCGACCTGGACGAGTGGCGCGACTCCATGGGCTACGTCGTCCAGAACAGCCCGCTCGTCAAGGGAACGGTCGAGCTCAACATCTGCTACGGCATGGAGAAGCCCGACCACGACCTCGCCGTCCAGGCCGCCAAGGAGGCGGACGCCTACGACTTCGTCATGGGCATGGACAACGGCTTCGACTCCCAGATCGGCGAGCTCGGCGGCGGCATTTCGGGCGGTCAGCGCCAGAAGCTGGGCATCGCCCGCGCCATCGTCCGTCACCCGGAGATGATGCTCCTCGACGAGGCGACGACCGGCCTCGACGCCACGAGCATCGTCGAGATCGACAAGACGCTCGAGCACACGCTCAGGGGCAAGACGGTCGTGAAGGTCGCCCACCGCCTGGACGAGATCGAGGATTCCGACCAGGTCGTCTTCCTCGACCACGGGCGAGTCAGGGGCGTGGGCCCGCACGACGAGCTCCTGCGGGACAATGAGGACTATCGTCGCTTCTGTGGATTCGCATCGTAGAGTGGGGGAGACATGAGAGTGCGCCAGCGCGTCGCGCGCCTGAGCCGTGGGGAGCGGACCTCGCTCGAGGTCCTGTGGGGGCTGCTTGCCCTGGCCGCCTACGCGGACGTGGCGTTCGTCGTGCTGGCGCTCCCGAGCCTGGGGGGCGTCCTTCTCCCCTGGGGCATCGCATGCTGCGCGGTCTCGCTCGTGGCGCTTGCGGGGGTGGCCGCGCTTGCGCTGAGGCAGCTCGAGGCGCGGGCGCTCCGTCGCGCGGGCGAGAAGGACGAGCGTGCCATGCGCGAGTTCCAGCTCAAGGAGCGCGAGCAGCGCCACGACCTCAACATCCACCTCATGGCGGTGGCGGGCATGCTCGACGCGGGCCGCTATGACGAGTGCCGCGCCTACCTGCGGGACATGCTCGACGCCTCGCAGTCGGTGGCGCAGCTCATGCCCTTTGACGACCCGGCGGTGAGCGCGCTCCTAAACCAGCTGTACGGTACGGCCAAGGAGCGGGGCGTCACGCTTGCGGTCACGGCGTACGACGACCTCTCGAGGATCGGCTGCGAGGCCTACGAGCTGATCCAAATCATGGGCAACCTCGTGCGCAACGCCATCGAGGCGGCCGAGGGGCTGCCGGAGGGGCGGCGTCGCGTGGAGGTCGTCACGCTCTCGCGGCGTGGGCGCTGCATCATCCGCGTGGAGAACGACCTGCCCGAGGGCGCCGTGGTGGACGACCGCGTGTTCGAGCT
>NZ_JBJEHW010000196.1:3358-8312 GCF_051876455.1 Parafannyhessea sp. | reverse complement strand
ATACAGGCGCCTGCCATACGAGTCACAGTCACATGCACACTGGTTCATTAGCGATACGCCCCCTCATTCAGCGGACGCTCCCTGAGATAGGCGTTGGGAATGCCCTGCCACACAATCGTCGCCGCGTCGAGAATGAAGTCGGAGTCACTCGTCGCCCAGCCGAGTGCGAGCACCGTGCGCAGCACCACCCCGCAGAGAAACTCAACGTCCTGAATCTCGACCTTGTCCACCGGGACGGACGCGATGCGACTGACCAGGGCGCAAATCTGCGAAGGCACGTGGGCACGTTCCGACAGCGAGCGGAAAGACCACTTGTAGAACGGCATGTAGGTGTGCGACAGCAGGTGCAAAGCCGCCATGGTCGCCTGCAGGAACTGCGCGCGGGCTGCGTTCGCGGCAACGAGGTCACCGCGACCGAGGCAGCGCCACAGGTTGTACTGGCCGGACTGGGCCATGACGGCCATGTCAGCGGCAACCTTCTTGCGCACGACGACCTCGGGATAGAAGCCCAGCAGGTCCTGGCGAATGTGGGTGAACTGGCCGCTGGCGTCGGAGAACACCTCGCCGTTCGTGACGGTCGCAAGGAGCTGCTCGGGAATGCGAAGCCACTCGGCAACGCTCTGGGGGGAGCGCTCCAGGCCGGTGAAGGAACGATAGAACGACTCAGTCTCGAACACGCCCACGCGTTGGCCCGCGAGCGGGGTCTGGACACGCTTCTTCCCAAGGAACTCCTTGGGAAGAGAGTCATAGCGACGTGTAAGCTCGTCTCCCCACTCGGGATAGAGCTCGCGAGGGACCCATACGCAGAATCCAGGGCCGAAGTCGTGGTCCTGGGAGGTCTCATCGTCGAACCCGAGGCACTCCGATCCGGGCCCAACGAGGCCGAAGGCAAGCTGGCGCTCAACGTAGTACGGGAGCCCGAACACGAGGAGCGGCTCAAACTCGCCGTAATAGCGCCTTGCAAGCTCCATACCCCTCATGTCGCACCTCCCGCTCGTCTAGAACCTTCCAGTTCGCACAGCCACCGCAGACCCCAACGCTCAGGGTTGGCAGAGTGTCTCCATGCGCTCCGCTTCTCGCTCGAGCGCCCTCACGTTGGGAGAGTCGCCGAGCTTGTCTCGCAACACGTCAGCGGCCTTCCGATACAGTCCCTCTGCCTCCTCGTAACGACCGCGAAGGTAGGCGACCTTCGCGGCAGTCGCCAACGCGTGGGGCCGATGGACATCCCTTCCGCCCGAAAGCGTGCGATACGCCTCGAGCGCAGGGGCGATGGCCTCCTCAGCCTCGTCCAGACGCCCCTCATCGATGAGCACCTGTGCGAGATTGATGGCGTTGGTTGCCCGCCTGCCCTCGGAGTTTGGAACCGACTCCAGGAGCCTCCCGGCTCTCCTCAGGTCACGGCGTGCCTCCGCAAAGCGCCCAAGCCCACGAAGTGCGGCGCTGCGGTTGTTGCAGATCGCGCTCACCTCGTAGGGATGGTCGTCTCCGCTTCCCAGGAGCGCCTCGGCACGGTCGAACGACTCGACCGCCCTCTCGTGGCGACCCTGGGCAACGTAGACGTCACCAAGGTTGATGAGGGCGCGAGCCCTCTCGTCATCCCCCGCCCCGAGCCTTTCGAGCTCGGACAGGACCTCGTTGTAGAGTTCCTCGGACTCGCTCAAATCGCCTCGCAGCCTGAGGACGCTTCCCAGCTCGTTGGCGACAGCCACGCAGGTACTGCCGTCACCGGCGAGCCGGGCGCGCCGCAGGGCTTCCCGAAGGAAGCCCTCGACGTCGGCACCCGGCTCGCCATACAGGCGGTCGAGCTCCCTATAGAGACTCGAGGACTCCAAGGCTCTAGGCGTTCAGGTGCGGGATGATGAGCTCCACGTCGGAGTGCGGGCGCGGAATGACATGGACGGAGCGAAGCTCGCCCACGCGCTCCGCCGCGGCAGCGCCGGCATCGGTGGCTGCCTTGACGGCGGCGACGTCGCCGCGCACGAACGTGGTGACGATGCCGCCACCGACGTTGACCTTGCCTACGAGGGTGACCTCGGCGGCCTTCACCATGGCATCGGACGCTTCGACCGCACCAACGCAGCCGACCGTCTCAACCATACCCAGTGCCTCGTTCATTGTTCAGCTCCTTGTCTCAATGTCCTACGGTCGAGAAGACCGTGTTTCCTACTCCCCGCGGAATGCTGCGACGAGCTCGTTGACCATCTTCTTGAGCTCCTCGGCGTCGATGGTGTCGCTCGAAGCTTGGGGCTCCTCCTGCTGGGCGTGGCTACCGCAGCAGTTGCAGCCCACCGAGTAGCTGATGCCACTCGTACCATGGCCGACGGGCATGTCGATGCTCTTCTCGTGGCTCTCGTGAGCGGGGGCACAGCTTGCCTCGGAGCATCCGCAGCCGGACGTCGCAGTGTGTGCGTACTTGGCTGCCAGCTCGGGATGCCACTTCGCGAAGGTCTCGTCTGCAGCGGCAACCTGGTCGGGCTCGATGATGCCGTTGGCGATGCGCTTGATGTTGATCAGGTGCTGCGGGCCAACGTTCTCGGACACGGAGCTGCCGCCCCAGGTGCCGCAGCCCAGCGTGAGCGCAACCTCGAGTCCAGTGGACAGGCCAGTGCCGCCCTGCGTGCCACCCGTGTTGATGAGAATGCGGGAAGCGGGCTTGACCGAGAACTTGCGGACGATCTCCTTGTCCTCGGTGTGGATGTTCATGGTGTGACCGATGCCGTTCTGGAGAAGCGCGATGGAGAGGTCGCAGGCCTCGTGCCAGTCGGCGACGGTGTAGAAGCCAAGCACGGTCGTGAGCTTCTCATAAGAGAGGGGCCACTCGGGACCGACGCCATGCTGCTCGCCGATGAGGACCTTCGTGTCGGCAGGGATGCTAATGCCGGCGGCCTTGGCGATGGAGACGGCGGTGTGACCGACGAACTTGGGACTCATGGAGTGGCCGTTGCGGAAGAGGATTGCGCAGACCTTCTTGCACTCCTCCTCGCTCATGAAGTAGCCGCCCTGCTTCTTGAACTCGGCGACGACCTCGTCGTGGTTGCACGTCTCGCAGATCACGCTCTGCTCGGAGGCGCAGATGGTGCCGTTGTCAAAGGTCTTGGACGCGATGATCTGTCGAACCGCGTCGTGAACGTTGGCGGTACGCTCGATGTACGAGGGCGAGTTGCCGGCACCGACACCCAGGGCGGGCTTGCCGGAGCTGTACGCCGCCTTGACCATGCCAGGACCGCCGGTGGCGATGATCATCTTGACCTCGGGCGCATGCATGAGCTCGTTGGTGGCGGCGATGGTGGCCATGGAGATGCCCTGGATGACGTTCTCGGGGGCGCCGGCGGCCACGGCGGCATCGTTCATGAGCTTAATCGCCAGGTTGGTGCACTTGGCTGCCTTCGGGTGCGGCGAGAAGACGATGGCGTTGCGCGACTTGATGGCAATCATCGACTTGTAGAGGATCGTCGAAGTCGGGTTGGTGCAGGGGACAATGCCCATGATCAGCCCGACGGGCTCGGCAATGGTGATAACCTGGTTCTTCTCGTCCACGTCGATGACACCGATGGTCTTCTTGTCCTTGATCTGCTCGTAGAGCAGGCCGGAGGCCATGTGGTTCTTGTAAATCTTGTCAGGTACGTTGCCGTAGGTGGTCTCCTCGACGGCCATCTCGGCGAGCTGCTCGGCGTTCTTCTCCGCGACCTCGACCATGGAGCGAAGGATGCGGTCGATCTGCTCGACGCTGTAGTTGGCAATCTGGTTTGCAGCAACCTGCCCCTTGCGAGCCAGGTCACGAGCAGCCTGGATGCTCTGGAGGTCGTAATCGTATTCCTGCATCATGCCTCTTTCCGGTTAGCAGACGTTCTGGGATATGGGTTCTCGCTACTCGGCGTGAGGCAGGATCGACTCGACCATGCCGTCCGGGCGCGGGATCACGTGGACGCTCAGCAGCTCGCCCACGCGCTGGGCCGCGGCCGCGCCGGCGTCGGTCGCCGCCTTGACGGCGCCCACGTCTCCGCGCACGAAGACGGTGACCAGGCCGCCGCCCACGCGCTCCTTGCCCACGAGCCTCACGTTCGCTGCCTTGACCATGGAATCGGCGGCCTCGACGGCTCCTACCATGCCCTTGGTCTCGATCATTCCGAGTGCCTCAACGGCGTTGGCCATTCTGGTTACCTCCTTGGTGGGGTGAGGCTCTGCCTTCTTCGGCTGCGCCTCGGTCTTGGTTGCCTGCGGGGCCTTTGCGCCCTCGCTGTCGTTCTTCGGTGCAGGTGCAGCCACTGATGCTGCCTTTGCCTCGGGAGCCTGCTTCTCCGCCTGGGGGGCCTTCGCAGCTACCGCCGCGCCCTCCTTGCTTGCCGCGGACGTGCGAGAGGACCTCCGCGCCGGGGCGGGCTTGGGAGCGTCCGCGAAAGGCTTGCCAGCCGCAGTGGCCTTGCCCGCCCCGCTACGGGAAGAGGTGCGCTTGGGAGCGCCCTCCTGCCCGGACTTCTGCGCGGCCATCTAACTATGCCTCGGCGTGGGGCAGGATCGACTCGACCATGCCGTCCGGGCGCGGGATCACGTGGACGCTCAGCAGCTCGCCCACGCGCTGGGCCGCGGCCGCGCCGGCGTCGGTCGCGGCCTTGACGGCGCCCACGTCGCCGCGCACGAAGACGGTGACCAGGCCGCCGCCCACGAGCTCCTTGCCAATGAGGCGGACGTTGGCTGCCTTGACCATCGCATCGGCGGCCTCGACGGAACCCACCATTCCCTTGGTCTCAATCATTCCGAGTGCCTCAGTCGTGCTTGCCATCTGTGTTCCTCCCTTGGTTTGCCGGGCATCTCGCCCGAACTAAATTCCTCTTGCTTCCGCTTGCTACTCGGCGTGGGGCAGGATCGACTCGACCATGCCGTCCGGGCGCGGGATCACGTGGACGCTCAGCAGCTCGCCCACGCGCTGGGCCGCGGCCGCGCCGGCGTCGGTCGC
>NZ_JBJEHW010000196.1:0-3258 GCF_051876455.1 Parafannyhessea sp. | reverse complement strand
GGCGGCCTCGACGGCTCCTACCATGCCCTTGGTCTCGATCATTCCGAGTGCCTCAGTCGTACTTGCCATTTTTCCTCCCTGGGTCCGTTACCTGTGCTATTACGCCTTTGATACCAGCTACCTGACTACCTCAACTGTGGTGCCGCACTTGATGTGGAGTGCGTTGGCTTCCTCGGTGTCGATGTGGCAGTCGAGGTTGCCGGTCTCCGTGACGCGGATGATGACGTTGTTCAGGACGCCGCCACGCTCGCCGCCGGTCTTGATGGAGACGATCTGCCCGTCATGGAAGCCGCGCTCGGCCGCCTGGGCAGGGTTCATGTGGATGTGACGAGCGGCAACGATGACGCCCTGGTTCAGGACCACGGTACCCCTCGGTCCGATGACGGTGACGCCGGGAGTTCCCTCAAGGTGACCCGAGAGCCGAATCGCCTGCGGGATACCAAGCTTGAACGTGTCACCTGCGAGTACCTCGACCTGCGTTTGGGAACGCACGGGACCCAGCACGCGCACCTTCTGGATGACGCCCTTTGGCCCTGCGAGGGTCACGCACTCCTTCGAGGCGTACTGGCCGGGCTGGCTCAAATCCTTGATGGGGGTCAGCTTGTAGCCGACGCCAAAAAGCTGCTCCAGGTGCTCCTGGGACAGGTGGATGTGACGACCGGAGACGCCAACGGGAACGATGTTGGGGTTGTTGGCCGCAGGCTTGTTCCCCACCAGGGTCTCGATGTCGTCCTTGGTCCAGATGCCTTTCTCGAATGCAGCGGCGATGAGGTGCTCGAGCTCGTCTGCCGAGAGGGCAGGCTCCTTCTCATCATGCTTCTGCTCCTCCGCTACGTGATGCTGCGGGGCACTCTCCTCGTTATGCTCCTGAGCGGAAGCCTCTGCGTGCTGCTCGGCTGCAGCCTCGGCCTCGCTCTGGAGGAGGACCCCACGCTCCTTGGCGACGTCACGCGCCTGGGCGGTAACGATAGTGTTGTCATCCACGATGATGTTCTTGTGGTGCTCTGCTGCCGCGACAACGTCCTTCGCGCTGATAAGCCTCTTCATCCCGTCCTCCTTTCCTTACAGATTCACGTCTTCGTCGATGATTCCTACGATCACAGCGTCAACCGGGGCGTTCTTGTTGAACTCGTCCCTCATGAAGAGGTAGGCGGAAGCACCAGTGGTCACGATTACCCTGTCCCCCACTCCCGCGCTGATGGTGTCGACGCAGATGAGCTGCTTCCCTGCATCGTCCCCGGCAACGACCTCGACGCGCATGAGTTTCATACCGTTGAGCTCGTCGTACTTACGCGTGGCCCAGATGGAACCGATGAGCTTACCCACAATCATGTGTGTGATCTCCTCCGTCCCGAATCTTGGCCAGGCACTCCATTACCTCTGCCGTCTCACCCGCGATGGCGAGCATCACCATGTTCTGCGGGCAGGAACCCCTCACGTCGGTCACGACCACACCCGCGGTCTTCTCGGCAATGTCGCTCGCGACGACCATCTCGATCATCTTGCCCTGCACGAGTCCCACGGCCGCGGGATGAAAGTCCTCGCTCCAGCGCGCCCCGCTCCTGAGGCGGATGATCTGCATGGTCCCCGGCGCCGGAGCCTTGATGACCTTGATATCAAGCATCCTGCAGCTCCTTTGCCTTGAGCATGCAGCCAAGCGCAATGCCCATGGGTGTCACGAACATGGGATGATTGGGCTTGTGGACTTCGATGCCGAGGTACTTCTTCACCCTGCCCTCGATGCCCGTGAGCTCCGCCGTGCCGCCGACGAGAATGACCTCAGGGACGTCATAGCCACTGCACGCCCTCTTGATGATGGAGGTCACCTTGTCGATCGTCGGGGCGACGATGGGAAGGACCTCGCCGTGGTTCTCCGGGTTGCGCTTGTAAAGCTCCGCGTCATCGAAGCTCATGCCCTTCGCGCCAGCAAGGACGAGGGAGAAGTGCGTGCCTCCCGTCGACTCGTCGATGCACTCGACGACCTTGCCGTCCTTGAACACCGAGATGCCCGTGGTGCCACCGCCGATGTCCACGACGGCACCGTCCTTGGTACCAACGAGGAGGTTCGCTGCCGTCGGCTCATCGAAGACGGCGGTGCACTCCATTCCCGTGCTCTCGGCGACGTTGCGGACGACGCCACCGTCAAGCAACTCCGTCTGGGGAGGAATTGCCACGGCGCATTCCTCAAGCTCCACGCCCAGCTCTTCCTCGATCTGCTCCTTGAGGTGGCGAGCGATGTCGCAGGCACCCACGTAGTCGACGACCATGCCGTCCTTCACCACACTGGCGAACTGGTACTTGCAGTCGACGGGGTTGCCATCCTCATCAAGGACGACCAGCACGATGAATGCCGTGCCAAGGTCGAGTCCGCAGTAGAGCTTCTGACCGGGCTTGACCGCCTTGGGGTGATCAACGCAAGATAGCAGCTCCTCGAGCCTCTCGTTTGTCCTTTGAAGATCGACCATCGCTAAACCTCCTCTCCTGCTCTTTCCACTGCCGCCTCGAGTACCTCACACACCCTTGCGGCCTCTGTGACCCAGGCACCGATCGTCCTGGCATCCTCCGGTCTCGCTCCAGCTTGGGCTTTGGCCCAGGCGCGAGCATACCGGCCAAGCTGGGCGTGCACATAAGCCATCTCGAAGAAGACAGGGTGCACGCCTGCGTCGAAGGCCGGCTGCGGTGGCGGTCCAGGCGGATCGCTGACGCCTTCCGCCTTGGGCTTGTCGGCAACGAGGTCCGCGGGGGTCGTAGCTCCCTGCCACCTGCGCCCGACTGCCTCGGCCTGCCTGGCGACCGCGTTGTCGATGCCCAGCGACCTACGGGCGAGCAGACGGAGCCTCGCGCCTAGGAGGTTGGCGTCGTGCACGAGCGCCCCCAGGTCCAAGGGCTGCTTGGCACTTGCCATACCCTTTGCCACCTGGCCGTGGGCGCCTGGTGCCGGCGTCTGTTCGTCGCCATCGAAGGCAACCCTGAAATCAATCAGGAACTGCCTCGCGCTCGGCGTCAGGCGCGCCCCCTTCGGTACCTCATAGGTGCCGAAGGGCTCCTTCGAGTAAGCCTCCCGCAGCTCGTCCTCGGTTACATAGTGCATGCCTTCCTCCTCTCTGATTTCTCCAGGCCCCACGATGTGGGGCGTTCTTCTCTCTTGCCTTCTAGTGCCTCACGAGGTTCACCTTGAAGTCCGCGTCCTTAATCCAGCCCTCGACGCGGTTGAGGTCGTCCTCGGAGAGTGACGGGTCATCCTTGATCTCATAGTCC
>NZ_JBJEHW010000195.1:0-8350 GCF_051876455.1 Parafannyhessea sp. | reverse complement strand
GGGTAACGTCCGCCCCCGGGAAGCGCGCCCAGGGCATGACGGCCTCCTTGACCGCGAAGTAGCCCACCTCGCGGTCCTCCGGCGGAAGGCCGAGCTCGGCGATCTTCTTGCCCGCCATGACCTTGGCGGCGGCACGGGCCAGGCTCACGCCGGACGCCTTGGACGAGAAGGGCACCGTGCGGCTGGCGCGCGGGTTGAGCTCGATCACGAAGAGCTGCTCGTCCTTGACGGCGTACTGGATGTTGAGCGGCCCCACGATGCCCACGGCCAGCGCGAGCTCGCGCGTGGTCCTGCGTACGCGGTCCACGATCGCGTCGGAGAGCGAGAAGGCCGGGTAGCAGCAGGCCGAGTCGCCCGAGTGGATGCCGCACTCCTCGATGTGCTCCAGGACGGAGCCCACATAGCAGGTCGTGCCGTCGGAGATCGCGTCCACGTCGAGCTCGATGGCGTCCTCCAGGAAGGAGTCCAGGTACACGGGGTGTGCCGGGGACACGTGCGCGGCCTCGGCCATGTAGGTCGCGAGCTCGCCGTCGTTGTAGACGATGGCCATGCCGCGCCCTCCCAGCACGTAGCTGGGGCGCACGAGCAGCGGGTAGCCCACGCGCCGCGCCACCTGGCGCGCCTCGTCCACGGTCTGGGCCGTGGAGCTGGGCGGATAGGCCACGCCCAGCCTGTCAAGCAGCTCGCTGAAGCGCTCGCGGTCCTCGGCCAGGTCGATGGCGTCCGGCTGCGTGCCCATGATCGGGACGCCCGCGGCCTTCAGCCTGCTGGCGAGGTTGATGGGCGTCTGGCCGCCCAGCGTCACCACAACGCCCGCGGGCTTCTCCACCTCGCACACGTTGAGCACGTCCTCGAAGGTGAGCGGCTCGAAGTACAGGCGGTCGGAGGTGTCGTAGTCCGTGGAGACCGTCTCGGGGTTGCAGTTGACCATCACGGTCTCGTAACCCATCCTGCGCAGCGCCGCGCTCGCGTGGACGCAGCAGTAGTCGAACTCGATGCCCTGGCCGATCCTGTTGGGGCCGGCGGAAAGGATCATCGCGCGAGGACGCTCGGAGGGCGCGTGCTCGCTCTGGGCGGTGCCGCCGGCAGGCGCGAGCTCGTAGGTGAGGTAGTGGTAGTCCGTGTGCGCCGCGAACTCGCCGGCGCAGGTGTCGACCGTCTTCACGACGGGGCGCACGCCCTCGATCTCGCGGAGCGCCCGCACGACCTCCGCGCTCGTGCCCGTGAGCCAGGCGATCTGCACGTCCGAGAAGCCCATCTGCTTCGCCGCGAGCATGGTCTTGGCGTCGAGCCCCGCCGTGCCCAGCTCGTGCAGGCGCCTGCCCGCGCGCACGATGTTGTCGACCCCGTGCAGGAACCACGGGTCGATCCCCGTGGCCTCGTGCACGCGCGCAACGCCCCAGCCGCGGCGGAGCGCCTCCGCCACGAAGAATATGCGCTCCGGCGTGGGCTCGGCCACGCGGGACGCGAACTCATCCTCGGAAAGGCCGGCAAAGTCGTCCGTGCCGTCCATCCCCAGGCCGGCGTGCCCCTGCTCCAGGGAGCGAAGCGCCTTCTGCAGCGACTCCTCGAACGTGCGGCCGATGGCCATGGCCTCGCCCACGCTCTTCATGCGCGTGGTGAGCCGCTCGCTCGTGCCCTTGAACTTCTCGAACGCGAAGCGCGGCACCTTGACCACGCAGTAGTCGATGGAGGGCTCGAAGCAGGCGGGCGTGGCCTGCGTGATGTCGTTCGTGATCTCGTCCAGCGTGTATCCCACGGAGAGGAGCGCGGCGGCCTTGGCAATGGGGAACCCCGTCGCCTTGGAGGCCAGGGCGGAGCTGCGGCTCACGCGCGGGTTCATCTCGATCACGATGACCTCGCCGTTCGTGGGGTTCACGGCAAACTGCACGTTGGAGCCACCGCAGGCGACGCCGACCTTCTCCAGGATCGCGAGGGAGTAGTCGCGCAGGCGCTGCAGCTCCGGGTCGCTCAGCGTCTGGCACGGAGCCACGGTGATGGAGTCGCCCGTGTGCACGCCCATGGGGTCCAGGTTCTCGATGGAGCACACGACGATGCCGTTGCCGGCGGAGTCGCGCATGACCTCCATCTCGATCTCCTTCCAGCCCTCGATCGAGCGCTCCACCAGCACCTCGTGCTCCGGACTGAGCGAGAGCCCCTGCGACGCGATGGCCTCGAGCTCCGCGCCGTCGTGCGCGATGCCGCCACCGGCGCCGCCCAGCGTGAAGCTCGGGCGCACCACCACGGGGTAGCCAAGCCGCGCCGCGATCTGGCTCGCGTCGTCCAGGCTGTGGGCGAAGCCGGAGTCGGCCACCTTGAGGCCGATCTCCCCCATGGCGTGCGCAAAGAGCTCGCGGTCCTCGCCCACCTTGATGGAGTCGAGGTCGCAGCCGATGACCTCCACGCCGTACTCGTCGAGCACGCCGCGCTCGCCCAGCGCCACGGCGCAGTTGAGCGCCGTCTGCCCGCCCATGTTGGGGAGAAGGGCGTCCGGCCGCTCCCGGGCGATGACCTTCTCCACGGCCTCCGCCGTGATCGGCTCCACGTAGGTGCGGTCCGCGGTCTCCGGGTCCGTCATGATCGTCGCCGGGTTCGAGTTGACGAGCACCACCTCGTAGCCGGCCTTGCGCAGCGCGCGGCACGCCTGCGTGCCGGAGTAGTCGAACTCGCAGGCCTGGCCAATCACGATGGGGCCCGAGCCGATTATCAGGATCTTGTGTATGTCATCGCGCCTCGGCATCAGAAGCGCCTCCCCTCGCGCACGTCGATGTCTAGGTAGTCGGCATCGCCCTCCATCAGCCTCGCGAACGACCTAAACAGGTAGGCCGAGTCGTGCGGCCCCGGACACGCCTCCGGGTGGTACTGCACGCTGAACGCGGGCACGTCCAGGAACTGCACGCCCTCGGGCGTCCCGTCGTTCAGGTTCACGTGCGTGAGGCGCACGCGCCCCAGCGCCGCAGTCCGCACCACGGGAGCCACGCCGCGGCGGCACCACTCGCGCAGGTCGCTCGCATGCTCGGCGTACCCGCCCGAGTCCTCGGGCACGATGGGCCCCAGCGAGTCGAACACCAGGCCGAAGTTGTGGTTCTGCGCCGTCACCTCGACCTTACCGGTCAGGAGGTTCATCACGGGCTCGTTGCCGCCGTGGTGGCCAAAGGGGAGCTTCTCTATCCGCGCGCCCGCCGCCATGCACACGAGCTGGTTGCCCAGGCAGATGCCAAACACGGGAACCTTGCCCAGGAGCCTCTGCGCCGCCTGCGCGGTCGCGGTCACCTGGCCGGGGTCGCCTGGTCCGTTGGAGAAGAACACGCCGTCCGGCGCCGCGCCGTCGACCCCAAGCGCGAGCGCCCGCTCCGCAGGGGTGTCCCACGGCACCACGACCGTCTCGCAGCCCACGGACGCGAGGCCGTCCGCTATGCCGCGCTTCTCGCCGCAGTCGTACGCGACCACGCGGAAGCGCCGCTCGCCCTTGGCGGGCACCACGTACTCCTGCCGCGTGGAGACGTCCGCCACGAGGTTGCGGCTCGAGATCCCAGGTGCCTGGCACACGCGTGCCACGAGGCTCTGGGGGTCCAGGTCCTCGGTCGAGATCGCCGCGCGCATGGCGCCGGCCGAGCGGATCCTCAGCGTGAGCGCCCGCGTGTCCACGCCCTCGATCGCGACGACGCCCTCGCGCTCGAGCAGCTCCGGAAGGCTTCCCTCGCTCTGCCAGTTGCTGGGCTCGTAGCACATGTCGCGCACGACGAGGCCCGCGAGCGATGCAGAGCCGGACTGCATGGCCGCGGCGCTCACGCCGTAGTTGCCCACCTGCGGGTACGTGAGCGTCACGATCTGCCCCACGTAGCTGGGGTCGGTCACGATCTCCTGGTAGCCCACCATGGAGGTGTTGAACACGATCTCGCCAAAGGCCTCGCCCGTCGCACCGGCACATCGGCCGCGCAGCACCGTTCCGTCCTCGAGGGCGAGAAGGGCCTCGCGTGGTGGCCGCATGCAAACAAGTGGATTCATGCCCATACCTCCTTCGTGCGCGTGCAAAAAACGGAACCCCACCTGCGGCGGAGCTCCGGCACATACGTAACGTCACGCGCTTTGTCTGCCTTGGAGGTATCTCTGTACCTCCGTTAAAGGTTGTTTTGCATTCTAGATGTTTGCTTATGCGGTTATGCGAAATACTGAATTGCGTTTACGCCTCGGAAACAAAGGGCGGGGCCAGGTCTCCCCGGCTCCGCCCTCGACGTGACGCTTCCCAGGCACCTGCCTGGGACCATGTCGACGTTCTTGCTACACGATGCCCTGGGCCATCATGGCGTCGGCAACCTTGAGGAAGCCGGCGATGTTGGCGCCAAACACCAGGTCGCCCTCGTGGCCGTACTCCTTGGCAGCGCTCGAGGCTGCGGCGTAGATGGAGTCCATGATGGAGTGGAGCTTCTCGTCCACCTCGTCAAACGTCCAGGAGAGGTGCTCGTGGTTCTGGCTCATCTCAAGGCCGGAGGTCGCGACGCCACCCGCGTTGGCCGCCTTGCCCGGCGCGAAGAACACGCCGTTGGCCATCACGTACTCGGTCGCCTCGGTCGTGGTCGGCATGTTGGCGCCCTCGACCACGTACTTGCAGCCGTTAGCGACGAGCTTCTTTGCATCCTCGAGGTCGAGCTCGTTCTGAGTGGCGCACGGCATCGCGATGTCGCACTTCTCGCCCCACGGACGCTCGCCCTCGTGGTAGACGGCGCCGTCCCTGCGCTCCGCGTACTCCTTCACGCGACCGCGCTCGACCTGCTTGATCTGGACCAGGAGGTCAAAGTCGATGCCGGCGGGATCGTACACGTAGCCGTTGGAGTCGGAGCAGGTCACGACCTTGCCGCCGAGCTGCTGGGCCTTCTGGATCGCGTACTGGGCAACGTTGCCGGAGCCGGAGACCAGGATCGTCTTGCCCTCGATGGAGTCGCCCTTGTCGCGAAGCATGTTGAGCAGGAAGTACACGGCGCCGTAGCCCGTGGCCTCGGGGCGCGCGAGGGAGCCGCCGTAGGAGAGGCCCTTGCCCGTGAGCACGGACTGCCAGGAGTTGGTCAGGCGCTTGTACTGGCCAAACATGTAGCCGATCTCGCGGCCGCCGGTGCCGATGTCACCCGCGGGGACGTCCGTGTCGGGCCCGATGTGCTTGACGAGCTCGGTCATGAACGACTGGCAGAAGCGCATGACCTCGGCGTCGGACTTGCCCTTGGGGTCGAAGTCCGAGCCGCCCTTCGCGCCGCCCATGGGCAGCGTGGTGAGGGAGTTCTTGAAGACCTGCTCGAAGCCCAGGAACTTGAGGATGGAGAGGTTCACGCTCGGGTGCAGGCGGATGCCGCCCTTGTAGGGCCCGATGGCGGAGTTGAACTGGATGCGGTAGCCGCGGTTGACCTGGACCTTGCCCTCGTCGTCAACCCAGGGCACGCGGAAGATAACGATTCGCTCGGGCTCGACCAGGCGCTCGAGCAGGCCGGCCTTCTCGAACTCGGGATGCCTGTCGAGGGCGGGCTGAAGCGTCGTCAGGACCTCCCTCGCCGCCTGGATGAACTCGGGCTGGTCGGAATAGCGCTCCTCCAGCTCCGCGATGACGCGCTCGGAATAGTTCATGAATGCTCCTCTCACAAAACTGCCGTCAGCAATCCACACACAAAACAATTTTAAATAATATGTTCGTTATTGCCATGTAACATAATTGGGCGACTTCCTGTAACAAACTTTAAACGACGCGACCTGGTGCCGACCCTTTCGCTCGATTGCAAGATGACCCCTTGCCCAAACCCGCCCGCTCCCCTATACTTTCAACGCGGCTCCGGGGTGTGGCGCAGTTTGGTAGCGCATCTGCTTTGGGAGCAGAGGGTCGCTGGTTCGAATCCAGTCACCCCGACCACGTGCGGCGGTAGTTCAATTGGTAGAGCAGTAGCCTTCCAAGCTACCTGTTGCGGGTTCGAGTCCCGTCCGCCGCTCCATTCGCACTGCAGAGGCCAATCGGCACGTCCGGTTGGCCTCTTCTCGTATAGATTGGTCTCGGGGCGCACGCCCCGACCATTCGATCCCAGGGGGGGCGAGGCAATGCCCATGCGTAACCTCGGCAGAACGCTTCTCATCGCGAACCCCGCGGCGCACAGCGGCAGGGGTGCCGAAGCCGCCGAATACGTCTCGCGGCTCCTCGCCCACTTCCCCTCCGCCACGGCAGGCTTCTCGTCATGCCTCACTACCGCGCCTGGCGACGGAAAGACGCTCGCCTCCAATGCGGCGGGCTTCGACACCGTGATCGCCCTCGGCGGCGACGGCGTCATCCACGAAGTCGCGAACGGCCTCATGTCCGTCGAGAAGGACGCGCGGCCCGCGCTCGCGATCGTCCCCGTGGGCTCGGGCAACGACTTCGCTCGCACCCTCGGCATGGCCGCGAACGACCCGGACCGGGCCATCGCCCAGCTGCTTGCGGGCACACCGCTACCGCTCGACCTCGGCCACGTGTCGAGCGACTCCGGCGCCTCCTGCCACTACGTGCAGACGCTCTCCTTCGGGCTCGATGCTGCCATCGCGCTCGACACCACCGACCGCCGCGCCGCGAACACGCGCCAGAGCGGTGCGGGGCTCTTCGCCACCTCGGGCATCAAGCTCTTCTCGAGGGTGCGGGGAAGGTCGGCCGGCTGGCCGTCTACGGTTTCGATCGACGGTGGCAGGCCCCTCTCGCTCAACACGCTCATCTTCGCGGTCCAGAACGGCCCGACCTATGGCGGAGGCTTCCGCATCTGCCCCGCCGCGAGCCCCTTCGACGGCCACCTCGACGTCTGCTACAACGTGGGCGTTCCCGCACTCCCGCATCTGCTTGCGCTCTTCGCCCTCGCCCGCACGGGAAGGCACGTCCGCTCCGGCGTCGTGAGGGTCGGGACCCTTTCGCGGCTCGTGGTCGACTTTGGCCAGGAGACCCCTCCCTGTCAGGTTGATGGCGAACGCCTCGTCGGAAGCAGGTTCGAGGTCTGCGTCGTGCCGAGCGCGCTCTCCGTCATCGTGCCGGGCAAGGTGCGCTAGCCCTCTCGCGCGGCCGCACCCGGCATCCGCCCACGGCAACGGGAGCCGTTCCTCTCCCCCAACACCCATGCAAAAGGGGGACGCCCTCGTCGGACGTCCCCCTCGCAGTCACCGTTGTGACAGGCGCTACTTCTGGGCTGCCTGCAGCATGACCTTGACCTCGGTGGCGGTCTTGCACTTCATGACCTTCTCGGTCAGGGCGTCCGCCTCCTCCTTGGTCCACTCGGAGATGATCTTGCGCGTGCGCAGGATCGACGGAGCGGAGACGGAGAACTCGTTCAGACCGAAGGAGAGCAGCACGGGGATGAGCAGCGGGTCGGCCGCGGCCTCGCCGCACATGCCGACCATGATGCCCTTGGCGCGGCCGGTCTCGATGATGTTCTTGAGCGAGCGCAGCACTGCCGGCTGGTAGACGGAGTACAGGTACGCGACGCGGTCGTTGCCGCGGTCTGCGCACATCGTGTAGCCGATGAGGTCGTTCGTGCCGATGGAGAAGAAGTCGCACTCCTCGGCGAGGTTGTCCGCGATGAGCGAGGCCGCCGGGGTCTCGATCATGGTGCCGACCTCAATGTCCTTGTTGTACGCGACGCCGCGCTCGTCAAGCTCCTTCATGCACTCCTTGACGAGCTCCTTGGCCTGGCGCACCTCGTCGATGGTGGTCACGAGCGGCAGCATGATCTTCACGTCGCCGAACGCGGACGCGCGCAGGAGCGCCGTGAGCTGGACCTTGTACTGCTCGGGGTTGTTCAGGCAGTAGCGGACGGCACGGAAGCCCATGAACGGGTTGTCTTCCTTCTGGAGGTTCAGGTACGGAATCTCCTTGTCGCCGCCCACGTCGAGCGTGCGGATGATGACCGGCTGGTCCTTCATGCGCAGCGCGACCTTCTGGTACGCGGCGAACTGCTCGTCCTCGGACGGGAGCTCCTTCGCGTCCATGAACAGGAACTCGGAGCGGAAGAGGCCGACGCCCTCGGCGTCATGCTCCGCGGCGACGTTCGCGTCGTCGGGGTTGCCGATGTTCGCGACGAGAAGGACCTTCTCGCCGTCGCCGGTCACCGTCTCCTTGCCGCGATAGGCCTCGAGCGCGGCCTTCTCCTCGGCGTAGCTCTTCGCCTTGGCGCGGTAGTTCTCGAGCACGACGTCGTCCGGGTTGTTGATGACCTTGCCCAGGGTGCCGTCGACGATGACCATCTCGCCGGACTTGATGTTCTTCGTGGCATCGGCGACGGAGAGCACGGCGGGGATCTCGAGGGCACGCGCGATGATGGCGGAGTGCGAGGTGCGGCCGCCGGTCTCGGTCACGATGCCG
>NZ_JBJEHW010000194.1:0-8351 GCF_051876455.1 Parafannyhessea sp. | reverse complement strand
GTTTTTCGTGGAGCACGAGGAGCCCGTCAGCAAGCGCGTGGCCGTGGGCCTCGCGCTCGTGGTCGTGGCGATCCTGGGCATCCTGAGCATCAACATGCCAAACGCGGAGGCGAACCCCGGCCTGGTCATCGCGATGGAGTCCGTCGGCTCGCGCGGCGGCTACGTGGGCGGCGCCGTCGCATGGTGCCTGCTCAAGACCGTGGGTGCCACCGTGGGCAACGTCATCCTCGTGGGCGTCATCGCCGCCGGCTGCATCGTCTGCGGGTTCTCGCTCTCTGACGCCGTGCAGAAGCTGCGCGACCGCATGCAGGGATTTTCCGAGTCCCGCGAGGCGGCGCGCCAGGACCGACTCGCCCGCAGGAACCTCGGCATGGACGGCCAGGCCGCCATGATGGACGAGACCGCAGACATGTACGACGGCGATGCCGTGGAGCCGCTCGGCCGCCGCAAGACGACGCTCCTCAGGCGCAACCGCGCCGAGGCTCCCGCAGACGTGGCACCCGAGGCGACCGACGACGAGGAGGAGCAACCGACGACGCTCCTCTCAAACGCCAAGACGACGCTCCTCAAGCGCCGCAAGAAGCATCCGCCCCTGGACGAGGACGAGGCCGTTCCCGCGGGTACCGCGGGCGAGAAGAACGCGGCCGACGCGGCTGGGGCGGAAGCCGTGGACGCGACGCAGACGGCGCCCGCCACCGCTGCCGCGGTTAAGCCCGAGGAGCCTGCTGTGCCGGACTTCCTGAAGCAGGCCAAGGGCTCGGGCATCGGCAAGGGCGGGTCTTCGGACAGCGCGCATGCCACGACCAGGGCGGCACGTCCTTCTCGCCCGCGCGAGACTCCCGCCGTGCAGACCGCCATCCCGCAGGTTGCGGCTGCCGCGTCGACGGCGGCTCGAAGAGCTGCCGCTCCCAAGGACGTCAGGCGCCCGGGCGACGGGTCGGAGGACTACGAGCTGCCGCCGTTCTCGATGCTGAGCTCCAACCCCAACAGCGCCAACTCGGCCTCCAGCAAGGAGGAGCTGGACGAGACCAAGGAGCGCCTGCAGGGGACGCTGCGCGAGTTTGGCCTCACGAGCCGCGTCGTGGACTACGTGAGCGGTCCGCTCGTCACCACGTTCCGCATCGAGATGGGCGAGGGCGAGCGCGTCAGCAAGATCAAGAACCTGGAGGACGACATCGCCCTCACGCTCGCGGCCGAGAAGGTGCGCATCTTCGCGCCCATCCGCGGCACGTCGTACGTGGGCATCGAGATCCCCAACAGCAAGCGCGCAAACGTGCACCTGGGAGACGTCCTGCCGTACGCGACGGGAGGCCCGCTCGAGGTCGCCATCGGGCGCGACTCGGCGGGAAAGCCCGTCGTGGCGGACATCGCGAAGATGCCGCACATGCTCGTGGCCGGCACCACCGGCTCGGGTAAGTCCGTGCTCATCAACTCCATGGTGATGTCGCTCCTCATGCGCACGACGCCCAAGCAGGTGCGGCTCATCATGATCGACCCCAAGCGCGTCGAGTTCAGCTGCTACAACGGGCTTCCACACCTGTACGTGCCGGTCGTGACCGACCCGCGCCAGGCGGCGAGCGCCCTGCAGTGGGCCGTGTCCGAGATGGAGCGGCGACTCAAGGTGTTCGAGCGCGCGGGCGCCAGGAACATCAAGGTCTACAACCAGATGTGCACGACGGGCAAGCTGTCCGAGATGGACAACCCGCCCGAGCCTATGCCCTACATCGTGGTGGTGATCGACGAGCTGTCCGACCTCATGATGACTGCGGGAAAGGACGTGGAGGCCTCCATCGTCCGCATCGCGCAGCTCGCGCGCGCGGCCGGCATCCACCTGGTCATCGCGACGCAGCGCCCGTCGGCAAACGTCGTGACGGGACTCATCAAGTCGAACATCGACAGCCGCGTCGCGCTCAAGGTGTCCTCGGGCATCGACAGTCGCGTCATCCTGGACGAGACGGGAGCCGAGCGACTGCTGGGCAACGGCGACATGCTCTTCAAGGACCGCGGCCTCGCCCCCAAGCGCGTGCTCGGCTGCTACACCTCGGACGACGAGATAGAGGCGGTCGTGGGGTTCATCCGCGACCAGGCGGAGCCCGACTACCACAACGAGATCCTCTCCCAGGTGGTGCCCGGACAGCCCGGGACTGGCCGTTCCGACGTGGCCGAGGACGATGACCCGCTGGTCTGGGAGGCCGCGCAGATTGTTGTGGACTCTCAGCTGGGTTCGACCTCCGGGCTGCAGCGGCGGCTCAAGGTGGGCTACGCTAGGGCGGGAAGGATCATGGACATGCTGGAGTCCAAGGGCGTGGTGGGACCCCCGGAGGGGTCGAAGCCGCGCGAGGTTCTTTTGGACAAGGACGGCCTTGAGGAGCTCAGGACCGCCGAGGCACAGTTTCGGGAGGTGTAGCACATGGCGCGTCCTCGCTTCAGCGAGATGCTCGTGGACAGGAGGCGGCAGCTGGGCCTTTCCGTAAAGCAGGCCTCGGACGTGCTGCGACTCAAGGAGGACGTCCTCATCGCCTTCGAGGAGGGCGACTTCGACGCCATGCCGAAGAGCGGCTACGCACAGGGCATGCTGTCGAGCTACGCTCGCTACCTCGGGATCAACTCCCGAGAGCTCATAAACCAGTTCACGCGCGACCTGCACGACTGGGAGCGCCAGAGCGCGGCCGCGCGTGCAAGGGCCCGCCGGTCGGCCAGGGGCAGGGGAGACGAGCCCGTGTACGAGCTTCCGGGAGACCAGGAGTCGAGGCGAGCCGGCTACCGCGGCAGCCGCGGTCTTCTCCCCACCTCGGGCGGCTTTGCGGGAGACCTGTCGACGTACTCGACGGTGTCCTCGCCCAGGTCCAGGAACTCGAGGTCGACGCAGCTCGTGAACTACCGTCAGCGCCAGGCCAACCGTGCGGCGGGGTACACCCCGCGCCAGCAGGCGGGATATGGCAGGGGATACCAGGACGACGGCGGCTCGTACCGTCAGGAGGGCTGGGGATACCCCTCGTACGAGGGTCCCGCGACCGAGGTCGGCTACCGAGGCCCAGCAATCGAGGATGCCTACGAGGCCAGGCGCCAGGTGCCGCGCGGCTCATACGACTCCGAGCGTCGCTACACGTCAAGGGACGTCGCGCCGCGAGGCGAGAGGCGCAGGGGAGCGCAGGGGCAGGGCCGCTACCTGAGGCAGGCGGACGAGTACGGAAACTACGCCCGCTACACGGGAAACGAGGGCCAGGCCGAGAGATCGAGCCGCGACAGCGTCGTATACCAGGATGTGCCGGGACAGTACGTTGACGACCTCAGGTACGAGGGCGCACGTCCCTACGAGGCCGCCTCGACGCGTTCGGGCCGCCAGTCCTCGCGAAACATCGCCAACCCGCAGCGTCCCAACGTGCGCCGGCGGCAGTCCTCGCGCCGCGGGCGCGACCAGAGGCAGCGTGCCGAGCGCGACCGTCGCAGGCGGCCGCAGCACGGCGGGCTGCTGGGACTCGTGGAGGCGTTCTTCTCGGACGGAAGAAGGACGATCGCGTTCGCCGTGTTTGCCGCCGCCATCATCATCACGGTGGTCATCATCGCGTCCGTGAGCTCGTGCGTGGGCAACCAGAACGCGACCCCCACAAAGAGCGTCTCGGTCTCCACGTCCAGCACGAAGAGCTCGAGCAGCAATGACGACTCGTCGAGCAGCTCGAGCACTGCCAAGAAGGAGGCCGAGGCAGCTGCCGCGGCAGCCACGGCAAAGAAGACCGCCCAGGAGGAGAAGGACGCGAACACGGTCACGAAGGTGAGCGTATCTGTCGCCAGCGGAGAGGTCTCGTGGGTCGAGATCACCTGCGACGGCAAGAGCGTCGTGGCGGAGCAGATCACCGGGTCGTGGAAGAAGACCTACACGGTTACGGACTCCATCTCGATTCAGGTGAGCAACCCGACGGCGGTCACGGTAAAGAAGAACGGAAAGATCCAGAAGTTCGACTCGAAGACGGCGGGCGTTGGGTCGATCACAATCCAGGGAACCAAGGTCACGAGTACCGACTCGAGCGACTCGAGCTCGTCTGACAGCACAAACTCCACGTCGACCACGAACGGTACGACGTCGAGCACGAGTGACACCACGTCAACAACGTCCGGAACCACGAACAGCACCACGGGGACGACGACTGGCGGAACCTCCAACACGGGCACTACGAGCACTGGTACCAGCACGAGTTCAGGCACCAGCACGAATTCCGGCGCCACGACGACAACGACCACCTAGGCGCGGCTGGCAGTCCACGCCGGACGGGCCTGCCGATTGGGCGCGCTTGGCAGACGAGAGGAGACCACATGGCAAAGGAGTCGAGCTTCGACGTCGTTTCCACCGTCGACCTGCAGGAGGTTGACAACGCCTACCAGCAGGCGGCCCGTGAGCTCACGCAACGCTACGACCTCAAGCAGAGCAACGCGAGCATAGAGTTCTCGAGGAAGGACGAGACGTTCACGGTGTCAGCTCCGTCCGAGTTCGTGCTTGGGCAGGTGCAGGACGTGCTGAATGGAAAGCTCACGAAGCGGGGAATCGAGCTGAGCGCCCTGTCCTGGGGAGACGTGGAGCCCGCGACCGGTGCCACGGTCAGGCGTCGGGCCCGCCTTGTGCAGGGAATCGACAAGGACGTCGCAAAGGCGATATCGAAGGACATCCGCGACCTCAAACTCAAGTGCAAGGCGACGATCGAAGGCGACAAGCTACGCGTGAGCTCCCCATCGAAGGACGTCCTGCAGAACGTGATAGCAGCTCTAAAGGAAAGGGATTATGGACAGCCTCTCCAGTTCACAAACTACCGATAGCGCCACCACCGACACGGAAAACGGACAGAACTGTCTGTTCGTCACGCTGGGGTGCGCCAAGAACGAGGTCGACACCGACCGCATGCGCGCACTTCTCCTCGATGCCGGATACGGCGAGGCGGAGGATGTCGACGGCTGCGACGTCGTGATCATCAACACGTGCTCGTTCCTGGCATCCGCCACGTCAGAGTCGATTGACACCACGCTTGACCTTGCCGACGAGGTAAAATCGGGCGTGAGGAGCAAGCCCATCATCATGTGCGGCTGCGTGCCCTCCCGCTATGGCGACGACCTTGGCGAGCAGCTCCCGGAGGTCTCCGCGTTCGTGAAGGCGGACGAGGAGGACGGCATCGTGTCCGTCGTTGATGGCGTGCTCGGAGTCTCCGGACGAGAAGAGCAGGACGAGTCGGGCGTGACGCTGCGAACCATCGAGGGAACGAGCGCGTTCGTGAAGATCAGCGAGGGCTGCGACAGGTTCTGCGCATTCTGCGCAATACCCTACATCCGCGGTCGCTACCACTCTCGTTCCGAGGAGGACATCCTCTCGGAGGTACGCTCGCTCATGGAGGGCGGCGTCCGCGAGGTAGTCCTCATCGGCCAAGACACGGGAATCTGGGGCAGCGACCTCGGCAGCGGGAAGACCCTCTCGTACCTGCTCCGTCGAGTCGCGGAGGTCGTGCGACCGTACCATGGCTGGATTCGCGTACTGTACCTTCAGCCCGAGGGCATGACCGACGAGCTCGTCTCGACCATCCGAGACGTGGACGAGGTGCTTCCCTACATCGACATCCCCATTCAGCACTGCAACGAGCGCGTGCTCAAGAGCATGGGCAGGAGCGGTTCCACCGAGCAGCTCAGGGAGCTCTTCGCGAGGCTGCGCGAGCAGATTCCCGGCATGGTGCTCAGGACCACGGGCCTTGTCGGCTTCCCGGGGGAGACCGAGGAGGAGTTCGAGGAGCTTCTCGACTTCTTCAAGGAGGAGGAGTTCGACTACATGTCCGTCTTCCCGTACTCCCGCGAGGACGGCACGAAGGCCGCTACGATGGATGGCCAGGTGCCCGAGGATGTTAAGATGGACCGCGCACAGCGGCTGCTCGACGTTGCCGAGGAGCTGGGCTTCTCCGCAACCGCAAAGCATGTTGGGGAGCGGGTCAGGGTTATTGTCGACGGCGTGGACGAGACGGACGACGGCGTCGAGCTCATAGGTCACACGTGGTTCCAGGCCCCGGACTGCGATGGCGCGGTGCACATTGAGTCTGGGGAGGCCACGGTTGGCGACGTGGTGACTGTGGACCTGGTCGACTCGTTCTGCTATGAGCTTGTAGGCGAGATTGTGGATGGAGAATAGCAATATGTCAGACAACAAAAAAAGCATCTGGACCCCGGCAAACGTGGTCACCACAATCAGGGTGATCTTTGTCCCCGTGTGGCTGGCCGCTGCCGAGCTCTGCGGTGCCAGCGATGGCAAGTCGCTCTCTGGTGCGGCGCTGTTTGCGGCGCTCTTCTACATCGTGCTCTCGCTCACGGACAAGCTCGACGGCTATCTCGCACGCAGCAGGAACGAGGTGACGACGTTTGGCAAGTTCCTCGACCCCATCGCGGACAAGCTCGTGGTTATCGTGTCGCTTTGCTTCCTGCTCGAGCAAGGCGAGGTTTCGGCATGGGTGCTCCTCATTATCGTCGCGCGCGAGTTCCTCGTCTCGGGCCTGCGCATGGTAGTCGCGTCCAAGGGCACGGTAATTGCCGCCAGCAACCTTGGCAAGTGGAAGACGGCCACGACCATGGTCTCGATCTCCGGCATCCTGCTCTCCCGTGCGCTGCCTGCAGGGGCGTTCCACACGGGACTCCTTGGGCTCTCCAACTTCCTGCTCATCGTTGCCGTCATTCTGACCGCGTGGTCTGGTATCGACTACTTCATGAAGTCTTGGAAGTTCATCGCAGAAGCAGACTAGGAAAACTTTTCCGAAGTGGGGGGCCGGGAATGTCCTGGCCCCCGTTTTTTGTAAAGGCGACGCCAGCCGGAAGAATCGAACAAGGTATAGGAAAAGTAACTTACAGGGCGCCGTCCTATCATCTATACAGCCCGTTGACATAGAACGGGTGTTCGTATAGTATGCGAGGAAAGGCGGGAGAGGAGCATGATGGCAAAGTCTAAGGGCACCGTTCGTGAGGTTCATGAGAAGACCTATGGAGAAGAGCGTGACAAGATGATCGAGGCGACCACGTCCGAGATCATCAAGAAGTTTGGCAAGGGCTCCATCATGAGGTACGGCGACGACGGCCCGGACCTCGAGATCGAGGCCATCCCGACCGGTTCTCTGGCCTTGGATGCCGCTCTGGGCATCGGTGGTGTGCCGCGAGGCAGAATCATCGAGATCTACGGGCCCGAGTCGTCAGGCAAGACGACACTCTCGCTGGAGATTCTGGCAGAGGCGCAGGCTATGGGCGGTGTCGTGGCGTTCATAGACGCGGAGCACGCGCTTGATCCTGGATATGCGGCAAGAATCGGCGTGGACATCGACGAGGTGCTCATCTCGCAGCCTGACACGGGAGAGCAGGCGCTCGAGATCTGCGACATGCTCGTGCGCTCGGGCGCGATTGACGTGGTCGTTGTCGACTCGGTTGCGGCACTCGTGCCTCGCGCGGAGATCGAGGGTGAGATTGGCGATACTACGGTCGGACTCCAGGCGCGCCTGATGAGCCAGGCACTAAGGAAGCTCGCCGGCTCGCTTGCAAAGTCGAAGACTACCTGCATATTCATCAACCAGCTGCGCGAGAAGATCGGCGTTATGTTCGGCAACCCGGAGACGACGCCTGGTGGTCGCGCGCTCAAGTTCTTCTCGTCCGTGCGCATGGACATTCGCAGAATTGACTCGATTAAGAAGAATGGCGAGGTAATCGGCAACCGCGTGAGGGTCAAGGTCGTCAAGAACAAGGTCGCGCCCCCCTTCAAGCAGGCGGAATTCGACATCATGTACGGGACGGGCATTTCGAAGGAGGGCTCGATACTGGACATGGCAGTCGACTACGGCGTCGTCGACAAGAGCGGTTCTTGGTTTACGTACGAGACGGAGCGACTTGGCCAAGGTCGTGAGGCGGCGAAGGAGTTCCTGGCTGAGAACCCCGATCTGCGTGACGAGATTGACCACAAGGTTCGAGTTGCCTGCGGCCTCGAGCTTGGTGATGAACGTGTTGGAGAGCCCGTGGAGAAGCCTGCCGACGGATCCAAAGAGGAGTAGCGCTTGTGAGTGCTTGGGAAGTCCGACTCCCAGAAGATAAGAGGGCGAGGCTCGGCAAGGGAAGGCCCTGTGCCGAGCTCGTTCTTAAAAGGGGTGAAGGAGAGTCGAGTAGGCGAATTCCCCTGGTTGTAGCGCACCGGATTCTCAAGAGGGACGAGGATGAGGGCCTGGGGAACCTGAGTGTGGACGAGCTATTGGCTCTCGAGGACCGAGCGGAGTAGGTCTTCTGCTCGCAAAGGGCGGAGGACCTGCCGAACAGAAGGGGATACTCCTCGCAAGTGTTGTCCAATAAACTCTGTGCGG
>NZ_JBJEHW010000193.1:0-1826 GCF_051876455.1 Parafannyhessea sp. | reverse complement strand
GAGTCCGATGATCGGCGTGCACAGCAGGAAGATCGCCCCGAGCTTGATGTCGATGAGGCACGCGGCGACCATGGAGCCCACGGCCAGGAACGGCCAGCGGATGAGCTGGCGGATGCCCAGTGCGACGGCGAGCTGTACCTGGTTGACGTCGTTGGTGAGGCGCGTCGTGAGCGACGGCGTGCCAAAGCGGTCGACGTCGGCGGCGGAGAGCCCCATGACCTTGCGGAACAGGTCGTTCCTGACGTCCGTGCCGACGCCCTGCGCAACGAGTGCGGCCATCTTCTGGCACACCAGCGTGAAGCAGTAGCCCACGCAGGCGAGAAGGACGAGGAGTCCCCCCAGGCGCACGACCAGGCCCGCGTCGTGGTGGGCGACGCCCTGGTCGATCATGCGTGCCACGATGACGGGCGTCATCAGGTCGAATACCACCTCGACCACCTTGGCAGCCATGCCAAGCGCCACGCGCCCCCGATACGGGCGCAGGAAGCGAGAGAGAAGCTCGTGCAAAACCAATGACCTCCAGCGGACGATTGCCTAGTCGATTCCCAGCTTGTCCGAGAGCTCGATCCACTCGGTCTCGAGCTCGTCCAGCTCGGCCTCGGCCGCGTCCACGTCCCTCTGGGCCTCCATGAGCCCCTGGTAGTCGGAAGCGTCGATCTGGGCCATCTTCGCGCGGAGCCGGTCGGGCTCCCCCTGCTTCTTCTGCAGCTTTCGCGTGACGGCGTCGAAGCGCTTCTTGAGGTCGCGACGCTCGGCGTTGGTGAGCCCGCCGGGTTGGGTGGACTGCGCCTTCGCAGAACCATCGCCTACGGTAGCGCCGGTTCCGGCTCCTGTCGAATTCCGGTTTTGTATGCCAGCATTCAAGAGGCTAAGGTACTCGTCCACGCCGCCAGGCACGTGGCGGAGGTGCCCGTCGATCAGTGCGTATTGGTCGTCCGTCACGCGCTCCATCAGGTAGCGGTCGTGGCTCACCATGATGAGCGTGCCCGGCCACGTGTCGAGCAGGTCCTCAAGCACGGCCAGCATGTCGGTGTCAAGGTCATTTCCCGGCTCGTCCAGGATGAGCACGTTGGGCTCGCGCAGGAGCACGCAGAGTATCGACAGGCGCCGCCTCTGGCCGCCGGACAGGTCCTTGATGAACGTGGGGAACTCGCGGCGCGTGAACCCCAGGCGCTCGAGCAGCTGCTCGGGAGTCTGGGGCTTGCCGTCGACCATGTAGTACTTCTTGAACGTGGAGAGGAGCTCCTGCACGCGCCAGTCGTCCTTCTCGGCCAGCTGGTCCAGGTGCTGGGACAGGATGCCGAAGCGCACGGACTTGCCGATCTTGACGAAGCCGGAGCTCGGCAGCATGCGCCCGCACATGACCTTGAGCAGCGTCGACTTGCCGGCGCCGTTCTCGCCTAGGATGCCCACACGGTCGCCGGGGCCTATGAGCCAGTCGATGCCGTCGAGCACCTTGTGGCCCTCGTAGCCCGCGCTCACGTTCTTCATCTCGATGACCTGCTTGCCAAGGCGGCTCACGGCAAGTCGCTTGAGCTCCGTCGTGTTCCTGAGGGGCGGGTCGTTGGCGAGGAGCGCCATCGCGGCGTCGATCCTGAACTTGGGCTTGCTCGAGCGGGCCTTGGCCCCGTGGGCGAGCCAGTTGAGCTCCTTGCGCAGCGTGTTCTGGCGGCGCTCCTCCGTCACGGCGGCCTGGCGCTCGCGCTCGACGCGCTGCTGGATGTAGGCGCTGTAGCCGCCCTCGAACGGGTCGATCACGCCGTCGTGAACCTCCCACATGTGCTCGCATACCTCGTCCAGGAACCAGCGGTCGTGCGTCACGACGA
>NZ_JBJEHW010000192.1:0-8424 GCF_051876455.1 Parafannyhessea sp. | reverse complement strand
ACCTCATGACGCTCAACACGTTCAAGACCAAGTTCAGCAAGGAGGTCAGGCACGTCGCGCCCGACCGCGACCTCCCCGTGCGCGAGCGCTATTACAAGTCCCTGCTCGCGGGCAAGAAGGTCCTCGACAAGATTCGCGGATAGGAGACCACATGGACGCATCCCAGTCCCCCCAGACGGCAACCGAGCCAAGGGCGTACGCGGGCGAGAAGGTCGAGCTGACCTCGCTCGAGGCGATCCCCGTCAAGTTCGACTCGCGCGGGCTCGTGCCTGCCGTCGTGCAGCAGGCGGGGACCGGCGAGGTCCTCATGGTCGCCTGGATGAACGAGGAGTCCCTGGGGCTCACTCTCACGACGGGCACGACGTGGTTCTGGTCGCGCAGCCGCCAGGAGCTCTGGAACAAGGGTGCCACCAGCGGAAACATCCAGCACGTCAAGCGCGTGCTCGTGGACTGCGACGCCGACACCCTCCTCGTCGAGGTCGACTCGCCCGGACCGGCCTGCCACACCGGGCACCGCAGCTGCTTCTTCCGCGAGCTTGCGGCAGGCGCCAACGAAGCGCCCGCGCAGGACACCACACGTCGATAGGCCACCCATGGCAAAGCACCTCCGAACGAGTTCGAGCGACCCAAAGGTCGTCGTGACCAACCCCAACGCGCCCGCGCGCCACTTTGCTGCGGCCGTCGCGTCGAAGCTGGCTGACGCCACGTCCAAGCTGAAGATCGTGGGAGGGGCCTCCAGTGCCACGTCCGCGGCCAAGGTCCAGAAGGCTGGGGTCGATGGCGTCGAGGGCGAGAAGGGCGACGATGCCGCCAAGCAGACCCAGGCGGCCGTCGGGCGCTCCGCCGCGCTCATGAGCGTCCTCGTGATCATCAGCCGCATCACGGGCTTCTTCCGCACGTGGGGCCAGGCGTACGCCCTGGGCGTCACGGCGCTGGCGAGCTGCTACACCGTCGCGAACAACCTGCCCAACCAGCTGTACGAGCTGGTTATGGGCGGCATGATCATGACGGCGTTCCTGCCCGTGTACATGTCCGTCAAGAAGCGCCTCGGCCGCAAGGGCGCGGACGAGTACGCGTCCAACCTCATCACGATAGTGACCGTGTTTCTCGCCATCGTGACCGTGCTCTCGTGGATCTTCGCGGGCTTCATCATCTGGACGCAGTCCTTCTCGGCCTCCAAGAACTTCGACGCCGGGGTGTCGGAGTACCTGTTCAGGTTCTTCGTGGTCGAGGTCATCCTGTACGCGCTCGACTCGCTCATCTCGGGCGTGCTCAACGCGGAGCGCGACTACCTGTGGTCCAACGCGGCGCCCATCTTCAACAACATCGTGTGCACGGCGTCGTTCCTGGCGTACGCCCTGCTCGTGCCCACCAACAAGTCGCTCGCGGTGCTGTGCCTGGCCATCGGCAACCCGCTGGGCGTCCTGGTGCAGGTGCTCGTGCAGGTGCCTTCGCTCAGGCGCCACGGCATCCACATCCACTTCCGCATGGACTTCCACGACCCCGCGCTCAAGGAGACCCTCTCCATCGGCGTGCCCACGCTCGTGCTCACGCTCGTCTCGTTCCCGACGGTCGCCGTGCAGACGTCGTCGGCCCTGCAGGTCACCGCGGCCGGCGCCTCCATCGCGTACTACGCGCGCCTCTGGTACATGCTGCCGTACTCCGTGTTCGCGATCCCCATCACCATCGCGCTCTTCACGGAGCTCTCCGACTACGTGGCCAACGGCGACATGGAGTCGTTCAAGCGCGCCGTCCGCTTTGGCACGGAGCGCATCGTGTTCATGCTCGTGCCGTTCGCGATGTTCCTCATAATCTTCGCGCCGGGGCTCATCACGGTGCTCGCGGCGGGCAAGTTCGACTCCAAGGGCCTGCAGGACACGATCCTGTACCTTGGCTGGCTGGCCACGGCGCTGCCGTTCTACGGCATCAGCACCTACCTGCAGAAGATCTGCTCGTCCCTGCGCAAGATGGTCTTCCTCACCATCGCCACGTGCGTGGCCGCCGCCGTGCAGATCGGCTTCTGCTTCGCCTTCACCAACCAGCTGGGCCTTGCCGGCGTCGCGTTCTCGAGCACGCTGTTCTTCATCGCGATCGACGTGGTGACCTACCTCAACCTGCGCCGCACGCTCGGGCCCATCGGCCTCAGGTCCATGTTCGGCTCGTTCGTGCGCTCGCTCGTCTTTGGCGTCGCGGGCTCTGCCGTGGCAGTCGTCCTTCTCGCCCTGCTCAACGCGCACTTTGGCAACTGGGTCGGCTCCATGTCCCGCAGCATCCTGTACTGCGTGGCCGCCGGCATCCCCGCCGTGCTCGTTACCTACGGGCTCCCGGTCCTGCTCAAGGCGCCGGAGGCCTCCACCATCCAGTCCATCCTCGCCCGCTTTGGGCGCAAGAAGAAAGTTGGGGCAAACTGATGCAACAAGGCAAGGCTCCCGCAAGGGACGACATCGTACCCGTCGTCATCGGTGGCGACATCGGCGCCTACGCGCTCTGCCGCGAGTTCCACGAGGCCCTGGGCGTGACCACCATCGCGCTCAACACCGGCTTCATCGGCGCGATCGAGCACTCGCGCATCATCGACGCCCGCGAGGTCTCCTCGCTCGAGCACGACGTCATCGTGCCCGCCGTCACCCGGATCGCGAGCCAGCGGCCGGACGCCCACGTCCTCCTGGTAGGCAACACGGACCAGCTCATCGAGCTGCTGGAGGACGTCAAGGCGGACCTGCCCGCCAACGTGACCTGCCTCTGCCCGCCGCACGACGCCTTCGACGCCGTGTGCGACAAGGCCACGTTCTCGCGCCTGTGCCGCGAGCACGGGCTCGACGTGCCGCAGATGGACGTGGTGAGCCTCGCGGGCACGGACCCCATCGCCCCCACGCAGATCCCCTTCCCGGTGGTGGCCAAGCCGGCGGTATCGGCGGAGTATTACCACTTCATCGTCAAGGGCTTCAAGAAGGTCTACTACATGACGGAGCAGGCCCAGCTCGACAAGCTGTGGGCCGACCTGCGCGAGGCGGGCTTCGCCGGCGACTTCCTGGTGCAGGAGCTCATCGGCGGGGACGACACCTACATGGACTCGCTCACGATCTACGTGGGCCGCGAGGGCAAGCCGCTCATGCTGGGCGGCGCGCAGGTGCTGCTGGAGGACCACGCACCCGCCATGCTGGGCAACCCCGTCGCCATGATCACGCGCCAGAACCCGGAGCTCTGGAAGCGTGCGGGCGCGATGCTTTCCGACGCGGGCTACCGCGGCTTCGCGAACTTCGACATCAAGCGCGACCCCAAGACGGGCCGCCAGCTCTTCCTGGACTGCAACCCCAGGATCGGCCGCAACTCGTTCTACAACCTCGCCGGCGGCGTGAACCCCATGGAGGTCGCCACGCTCGACCTCGTGGACGGCAGGGGAGAAGAGCCGCGCGTCGTGGCCGACACCATCCTCTACACGCTGGTCCCCATCTCGCTGCTGCGCCGCTACGTGCGCGACGAGTCGCTCCTGGCCGAGGTCGACTCCCTGGTGCGCGCCGGCAAGGTGTACGACCCGCAGCGCTACGACGCGGACTGGGGCCTGCGCCGCCGCCTGGACGTGGACCTGACCGAGAAGAACCAGATCCGCAAGTTCGCGAAGTACTATCCCGAGCCCACGGACACCTCGTTCTAGCGCGGGGCGCAGGCGACCATGTCGATAAAGGACCCGGCATCGCACATGCCCGACCTGGACACACAGGCCCCGCGCCCCGAGGCGCTGGGCCTGCCCTCCATCGCGGAGCAGGTCAACCAGGTGCCCACGAACCCCGGCTGCTACCTGTGGAAGGACGCCAAGGGCGAGGTCATCTACGTCGGCAAGGCCAAGAACCTGCGCGCCCGCATGCTGCAGTACGTGAACCTGACGGACGACCGCGCCAAGATCCCGCTCATGATGCAGATCGTCCGCAGCTTCGACTACGTGGTCGTGGGCTCGGAGCACGAGGCGCTCGTGCTCGAGCGCAACCTCATCGAGCAGTACCACCCGTACTTCAACGTCGACTTCAAGGACGACAAGAGCTACCCCTACATCGCCATAACGGAGTCGGACGCGTTCCCCGCAATCAAGTACACGCGCGAGAAGCACCGCAAGGGGACCCGCTACTTTGGCCCCTACACGGACGCCCACGCCGCGCGCGAGACCATCGACACGCTGCGCAAGGCCGTGCCCATCTGCATCGCCACGTGCGCGGAGTGGAAGCGCACCCGCCGCTACCTGCAGAGCCATCCCGACGACGTCTCCGTGGCCAACATGGTGCTGGCCGAGCGCGGCCGCCCCTGCTTCGACTACCACGTGGGCCGCGGCCCCGGCGTCTGCTGCGGCGCCATCAACACCGTGGACTACGCCTCGCACGTGCGCCAGGTCGAGAACTTCCTCTCGGGCCGGCGCAGCCAGATCGTGGAGGAGCTCGAGGGCCAGATGGCCGACGCCGCCCAGAACCTGGAGTTCGAGCGCGCCGGGCGCATCAAGCACCGCCTGGAGGTCATAAACGCTCTGGACGACCGCCAGCAGGTGACCTTCCCCTCCAGCGTGAGCCTCGACCTCATAGGCTTCTACCGCGAGGAGACCATCAGCTGCGCCTGCGTCTTCGTGGTGCGCGAGGGTCGCACGATCCGCACGAGCGAGTTCGTGCTCAACAAGGGAATGGACGTGGACGAGGTCGAGCTCCAGGCCGGCTTCGTCAAGCGCTACTACGACGAGACCTCGGACATCCCCTCCGAGGTGGACCTCTCCATCGACCTTCCTGACGCGGACGTCCTGGGCGAGTGGCTCACCAACAAGCGCGGCCGCGTGTGCCGGCTGCACCGCCCGCAGCGGGGCGAGAAGAGCCGCCTCCTCGACATGGCGGCCAAGAACGCGCACCACGCGCTCAACCGCTACATGGTGCGGACGGGATACGCCGACGACCGCACCAACCAGGCGCTTCTCCAACTGGAGAGCGCGCTCGCGCTCGACGCGCCGCCCATGCGGATCGAGTGCTACGACATCTCGACCCTGCACGGCGCGTTCACGGTGGCGTCCATGGTCGTCTTCACCAACGGCCGGCCCGACAAGGCACAGTACCGCCGCTTCAAGATCCGCGCGGACCTTCCCGAGGCCAACGACTTCGTGTCCATGCAGGAGGTCCTGGGCAGGCGCTTCTCGCCCAAGAGCCGCGCGGACGAGCGCTTTGCCCGCTCGGACCCGGACCTGCTGGTGGTCGACGGCGGAAAGCCGCAGCTCACGGCCGCGATGACGCAGCTGTCCGAGCTGGGCGTGACCAACGTGCCGGTCTGCGGCCTCGCCAAGTCCGACGAGGAGGTCTTCGTTCCCTGGGACGAGACCCCGGTCGTCCTGCCCTCGGGCTCGGCCTCGCTCTACCTCATCAAGCAGGTGCGCGACGAGTCGCACCGCTTCGCCATCACGTTTCACCGCGAGCTCCGCACCAAGGCGCAGTCCGTCTCGATCCTGGACGACGTGGAGGGCGTGGGTCCCAAGCGCAAGCGCGCGATCATGCGGCGCTTCGGGTCGCTCCGCCGCCTGCGCGCCGCCTCCGTGGAGGACATCGCCTCCGTCCCGGGCGTGCCGGAGTCCGTCGCCACGGACGTGTGGCAGACGCTCCGCGCCTGGGAGGAGGAGGCCGCGACCGTGTCGCGCGAGGCCTCGGGCACGGACGGCGCAGGCAGGAAGGATGCGGGCGAGAAGGACGTGCCGTCCGTGGCGGGCACCACCTCGGGAGCGGGCGCCGCCTCGGGCGAGGGGGACGGGCGTCCCGTCCCCGCGTCGGGCGATGGCGTGGAGGGCCCGTCCACGGTGGATACGCGCGGCCCCGTGGGGTAAGCTTCTAGCCAGGGGCGCCCGACTGCCGGCCGGGAGCCGCGTGGGAGGGGGCGCCTGCGGCCAAGGCGGCGCGTCCTTCTCGCCATCGCTCTATGGGCGCTCGCGCCCGGACGGGAGGCATGGACTTGGCAGGGACCTCAGACCAGATGCGCACGGCGGCACGGCTCGACCGCGTGCCTGACATCGTCGTCATCACCGGCATGTCCGGATCGGGACGCACGCAGGCCATGCACGTCTTCGAGGACATGGGCTACTACTGCATCGACAACCTGCCGCCGCGCCTGATACTCGACATCGCCAACGTCGTGGGCATCAACACGGGCGTCGGCCGTCACCTGGCCGTCACGTGCGACCTGCGCAGCCAGGGCCTGTTCGACGAGATGTTCGACGTCCTGCGGCAGCTGGGCGAGCACGAGCTCACGGTCAAGCTGCTCTTCCTGGACTGCTCGGACGAGGTGCTCATCCGCCGCTACAAGGAGACGCGCCGCCGCCACCCCATCGCGATGCCGGGCGAGTCGCTCGAGAGCGCCATATCGCGCGAGCGCAAGCAGCTCAAGGTCGTGCGTGACCGCGCGGACCTCGTGATCGACACGTCGCACATGCGCACCTCCGCGCTGCGCAACCAGATCCGCCGCGCGTTCTCGGAGCTCTCCGACCAGCAGCTGCTCGACGTGCACGTCTACTCCTTCGGCTTCAAGCACGGCATGCCCGTCGAGGCCGACCTCATGATCGACGTGCGCTTCCTCCCCAACCCGTTCTACGACCCCACGATGCGCAACCTCACGGGCAACGACGAGCCCGTGCGCGACTTCGTGCTCACGAACGAGGTCACGGGCCGCTTCCTCAAGGCCTGGGAGGGCCTGCTCGACGTCGTGATGCCCGGCTACGTGGCCGAGGGCAAGACGCAGCTCTCCATCGCGGTGGGCTGCACGGGCGGCCAGCACCGCAGCGTCGTCATAGCAAACGAGACCGCGCGCTACCTGCAGGGCCAGGGCTACCACGTCACGCTCTCGCACCGCGACCTCGCGCTGGCCGAGAAGCGCTAGCGCCGGAGCCGACATGTCGTTCACGGCCCAGGTAAAGGACGAGCTGTCCCGCGTGGAGGGGGAGTGCCCCCGCTGCGCGTACGCCGAGCTCTCCGCCATCACGCGCGTCTGCGGCACGCTGTCCTTCCGCGGCAGCGGCCGCTACTCCATCCGCGTCGCCACGGAGACGGGTGCCGTCGCGCGCACCATGATCAAGCTCACGCACGAGCTGTTCGACCTCGAGACCCCGCTCACCGTGCGCCACTCCAACCTGCACAACACGCGCAACTACCTCATCGAGATACCGGAGCAGGACCAGCTCGAGGGCGACCTCGAGGAGCTGGGCATCCTCGAGCGCGGCCACGGCATCACGCCGGGGGTGCCGCAGGCGCTCGTGCGGCGCGACTGCTGCAAGCGCGCCTTCGTGCGCGGTGCCTTCATGGCGGGCGGGTTCATCGCGGACCCGCGGGGCGACTTCCACCTGGAGGTCGCGGTCACGGGGGAGCGCTTCGCGCAGGACCTCATGGGCCTCATGAAGGACCTGGGCGTCGACGCGCGCCTCAACCGGCGCCGCGGGAGCTACGCCATCTACATCAAGAGCTTCGACGAGATCGAGGCCCTGCTCAGGGCCATGGGCGCGCGCCGCTCGGCCCAGGCCATCCTCAACGTGCGCCGCGTCAAGTCGCTCAAGAACGACGTGAACCGTCGCGTCAACGCCGAGATCGCCAACCAGGCGCGCTCGACCGGCGCCGCCGCGGAGCAGCTCGAGCTCATCGCGCGTGCGGAGCGCCTCGTTGGCCTGCGTGCCCTGCCGCCGGCGCTGCGCGAGTTCTGCGTGCTCAGGCGCGCCAACCCCGAGCTATCGCTCGCCGCCCTCGGCAAGAGGTGCAGCCCGCCCTCCTCCAAGTCCGCCATGTATCATCGCGTCCTTCGTCTGCAGCAGCTGGTGGAGGAGCGCGAGGGCGAGAAGGACCACTGATTGCTGTGCAACTCTCGGCGGCGGATGAACGTCCTTCTCGCTTATATGGGCATTTTCATACCGTTTGCCGAAAATATGCGCAGTAATCGGTGGACAATCCCTACGGCAAAAAACATTTTGCCGGTTCAGTCATCTTTGCGTTTTTGTTACGGGGTAATTGGGTAAAATACGTAGCAGTGCAAGTTTGCTGTGGTCGGCTCGGGGAAGGGCCCTGGGCGGCCTTGCGAAAGGAGAAAGAATGGCAGTTAAGGTTGCTATTAACGGCTTTGGCCGTATCGGCCGTCTGGCGTTCCGTCAGATGTTTGCGCACGAGGGCTCCGAGGTTGTCGCCATCAACGACCTCACCTCTCCTGACATGCTTGCGTACCTCCTGAAGTATGACACCACCCACGGCAACTACGCCCGTGACCACAAGGTCGAGTCCACCGATCACTCCATCATCGTTGATGGCAAGGAGATCACCATCTACAAGGAGCCGGATGCCTCCAAGCTTCCTTGGGGCGAGCTCGGCGTCGACGTCGTCCTCGAGTGCACTGGCTTCTACACCTCCAAGGCCAAGGCTCAGGCCCACATCGACGCTG
>NZ_JBJEHW010000191.1:5378-8449 GCF_051876455.1 Parafannyhessea sp. | reverse complement strand
CCCTCGACCTACGGAGCCACGGTCCGTCGCTCTGCCAACTGAGCTACACCCACCATTTGGTTCCCGCTCGCATCGCGGTATGTAATAATGCCCGAACCCGTCTCGATTGGCAAGGGTAAATTTGAAAAAACTTTTCCCGATGCAAATCTCCGCCACAAGGCCCCGTCCTTCTCCCCCGCCGGACCCCGTCTAACAGAGCGTCTACGTGGCCGTTCGCAACGCATGGCCGAGAAGCCCGTGCCGCCTTGGCCGCGGCCCCGCCATGAAACACACTCTTAACTGCACGTAGCTTGAAGGCCCCCGTGCCGTGCCGTATGCTTACTCTAGCGCGCTAAAGTGCCCACGCGGCCGGCGCACACGGCAAGCAAGCAACCCCAGGGGGTATCACCATGGATCGTCGTCAGTTCCTCAAGCTGTCCGCCGCGGCCCTCGCCGCGCCCGTCATGCTCGACCTCGCCGCCTGTGGGGGCGGCAGCTCAAGCTCTGGCTCCTCCAAGATGCAGTTCATCGTCGGCTTCGACCAGGAGTTCCCGCCCTACGGCTATGTGGGCAAGGACGGCAAGTACACCGGCTTCGACCTCGACCTCGCCAAGGCCGTATGCAAGATGGAGGGCTGGAAGTACAAGCCAAAGCCCATCAGCTGGGACGCCAAGGACAGTCTTCTCAACAGCGGCCAGATCACGTGCATCTGGAACGGCTTCACCATCGAGGGCCGCGAGAAGGACTACGCCTTCACCAAGCCCTACATGGAGAACCGCCAGGTCATCGTCGTCCCCAAGAGCTCGAGCATCAAGACCCTCGCGGACCTCGCGGGCAAGAACGTCATCACGCAGACGGACTCCGCCGCGCTGAGCCTGCTCTCCACCGGCGGCTCGCAGGAGAAGCTCGGCAAGACGTTCAAGAAGCTCCAGACGATCGACAACTACAACACGGCCTTCATGATGCTGCAGAACGGCACGGTCGACGCCATCGCCATCGACTACCCCGTCGCCGTGTACAACATCGGCAAGGACACGGACAAGTACACCATCCTGAGCGAGGCGCTCAACTCCGAGCACTTCGGCGTCGGCTTCGCCAAGACCTCGGAGGGCAAGAAGCTCGCCAAGACCGTCCAGGCGGACCTCAAGAAGCTCGACAAGAAGGGCACGGTAAAGAAGCTGTGCGAGAAGTACGCAGACCAGGGAGTCTCGTACGACCTCTGGGTGCTGTAGGCTAGCCTAGTCTTGCACCCCACAGTTCCAAGCGCCTTTGGTCTGGCGGCCGCCGCGGCCGCCATTCCGCTTTTCTGGCGCCATCCATTCAAGAGAAACGACTAAGGCGGTAATCACTTGGATATCTCCACGATGACGGGCATGCTGCTCAACGGGTACGTGGTGTCCCTCCAGATATTCGCCCTCACGCTCATCGGGGCCATCCCCCTCGGGGTCCTCGTCGCGCTCGGCAGGCTCTCCAGGTTCAAGCCCCTCTCCTGGCTCGTGGGCCTCTACATCTCGCTCATGCGCGGCACGCCGCTCATGCTCCAGATGTTCGCGGTATTCTTCATCCCCTACTACCTCTTTGGCCAGCAGACCGGCCCCGACTACATGTTCGTCGCGGTCATGATCGCCTTCATCGTCAACTACGCGGCCTACTTCGCGGAGATCTACCGCTCCGGCATCCAGAGCATGCCGCGCGGCCAGTACGAGGCGGCGCAGGTGCTTGGCTACTCCAGGACCCAGCGCTTCTTCCGCATCATCCTGCCCCAGGTCTTCAAGCGCATCCTGCCCGCCATGGGCAACGAGATCGTCACGCTCGTGAAGGACACCTCGCTCGCGTTCTCGATCGGCATCGCCGAGATGTTCACCACCAGCCGCGCCCTCGTGGCGTCGCAGCGCAGCATGGTCCCCTTCGCGATCGCCGCGCTCATCTACTGGATCACCTGCCTCGTCATCGAGTTCGTGCTTCGCAGGATCGAAAAGAGAATGGACTACTATCATGACTAAGCCCAAGACCCGCGAGATGCCACGCCCCGACATCAGCCTCACCTCCGCGCTGGGACTCCCCGCCGTCTACGTGAAGGACGCGCGCAAGTCCTTTGGCGACAAGGAGGTCCTGCGCGACGTGAGCCTCTCCATCAAGCAGGGCGAGGTCGTCTCGCTCATCGGCCCCTCCGGCGCCGGCAAGTCCACGCTGCTGCGCTGCCTCACGCTGCTCGACACGTTCGACAGCGGCGAGCTCGCCTACGGCAACGTGCGCGTGTGCGCCAACGTGCCCGGAGAGTCGCGCACCACGTACGACAAGGAGGCGGAGCGCCAGGCGCGCATGCGCTTTGGCATCGTCTTCCAGAACTACAACCTCTTCCCCCACTACACGGTGCTCAAGAACGTGATGGACGCCCCCATCGTGGTGCAGAAGCGCGACCCCAAGGAGGTGGAGGAGCAGGCGCGCAAGCTCCTCGAGCGCCTCGACATCGCCGACCACGCGGACAGCGTGCCCGACCAGCTCTCCGGCGGCCAGCAGCAGCGCGTCGCCATCGCCCGCGCCCTCTGCATGAACCCGCAGGTCATCTACTTCGACGAGGCCACCTCGGCGCTCGACCCCAAGCTCACGCAGGACATGCACCGGCTCATCCGCGAGCTCGCGCACGACGGCATGGCCGTGGGCATCGTCACGCACGAGATGGGCTTCGCCCGCGACGTGTCCGACAGGATCGCCTTCCTGTTCGACGGCCAAATCGTGGAGGAGGGCACGCCCGACGAGGTCATAGGCAAGCCGAGCGACCCCAGGACCAAGGCCTTCCTCGCCAACGCCGAGGACTAGGGCCCACAGGGTCCACTGGGCGAGAAGGACGACAGCAGGCCACAGGCAAGGCCACGGCCGGCGGCAAACGCATTCCAACCAACCAAGACAGAAAGAGGGGCGGGCCAGATGGCCCGCCCCTCTTGCGCATATACGGTTCTGTTGCGCACGTGCGACCGCAATGGCCGCGCGTCCTTCTCGCCCCGTGGCTGAGCCGCCAGACGGGGCGCGAGGCTCGCTAGAGCAGCATCTCCGCGATCTGGACGGCGTTGGTCGCCGCGCCCTTGCGGATC
>NZ_JBJEHW010000191.1:0-5278 GCF_051876455.1 Parafannyhessea sp. | reverse complement strand
CTAGAGCAGCATCTCCGCGATCTGGACGGCGTTGGTCGCCGCGCCCTTGCGGATCTGGTCGCCGCAGCAGAAGAACGTGAGCGCGTTGACGCCCTCGGGGGCCGAGAGGTCCCTGCGGATGCGGCCGACGTAGACGAGGTCCTGGTCGGACGTGTCGAGCGGCATGGGGTAGCGCAGGTTCGCGGGGTCGTCCACGACCTTGACGCCCGGTGCCTTGGACAGCACCTCGCGCGCCTCGTCCGGCGTGATGGGGTTGTCGAACTCGACCGTGATGGACTCGGAGTGCGAGCGCATGACGGGCACGCGCACGCAGGTGCAGTTGACGCGGAGCTCGGGCATGTGCATGATCTTGCGGCCCTCATTCTGCATCTTGAGCTCCTCGGAGGTGTAGGCCTCCTCCTTGAAGCCGCCGATCTGCGGGATGAGGTTGAACGCGAGCTGGTACGCGAAGGGCGACGTGTCGCCCACCTCGCCGCCCTCGGCGATGACCTTGCTCTCACGCTCGAGCTCCCTGAGGCCCGGCATGCCGGCGCCCGACGCGGCCTGGTAGGTGCTCACGATGAGCCTGTTGAGGCCCGCGGCCTTGGCGAGCGGCCACGTGGGCACGAGGCCGATGATCGTGGCGCAGTTGGGGTTCGAGATGATGTTCCTGGGGTGGTTCGCGACGTCCTCGGGGTTGATCTCGGGGATGACCAGGGGCACGTCCGGGTCGAGCCTGAAGGCGTGGGAGTTGTCCACGCACACGGCGCCGCGCTTGGCGGCCTCGGGCAGGAGCTCCTTGGCCTGCGCGTCGCCGGCGGCGCCCAGCACGATGTCGACGCCCTCGAACGCCTCGGGCATCGCCTCCTGCACGGTCACCTCCCCGCCGCGGAACTGGAGCTTCTTGCCGGCCGAGCGCGCGCTCGCGAGCGGCACGAGCCTCTCCACCGGGAAGTCCCTCTCCTCCAGGCACTGCATCATCTGCGTGCCCACGACGCCCGTCGCGCCGAGAATTGCTACGACCTTGCCTGCCATGTACTTCTCCTCTGCGTGTGTTTGGTGGGCCGCATCGGGCGGACCCGGGGGCCTACTGCTTGTCGTCCTCCGCCGTGACGTACTCGTTCTCGACGAAGTTGTCGTAGATCACCTTGATGGCGCGGGCGAAGTCCGCGTTGTTGACGCCCATGATGATCGAGATCTCCTGCGAGCTCTGGGTGATCATGCGGATGTTGATGCCCGCCTCGCCCAGCACGCCGAAGATGCGGCCGGAGGTGCCGGCGCGGCGGCTCATGTTGCGGCCGACGACGGAGATGAGCGCCAGGCTGTCGATCACGTTGATGCTGTCCGGCTTGAGCTCCTGGCGCAGGTCGTTCACGATCGAGTAGATCGTGTCCTTCACGTCCGCGCCGTTGACGACGATGCCGAAGGAGTCGACGCCCGTGGGGATGTGCTCCACGGACACGCCGTAGCGCTCGAACACGGAGAGCGCGCGGCGGACGAAGCCCACGGTGTTGGACATGTGGGCCTTCTGGATGTGGATCGCCATGAAGTCCTTCTTGCCGGCGATGCCGGTGATGAGGTGCTCGCGCTCGTGCTCGACGGCGGTCTCGCGGATGACGGTGCCGGGGGCGTCGGGGTCGTTCGTGTTCTTGATCTGGATGGGGATGCCGACCTCGCGCACGGGGAAGATGGCCTCCTCCTGCAGGACCGAGGCGCCCATGTAGCTGAGCTCGCGCATCTCGTCGAACGTGATGCGGTGGATGGAGCGCGGTTTGTCCACGATGCGCGGGTCGGCCGCGAGGAAGCCGGACACGTCGGTCCAGTTCTCGTACACGCCGGCGTCGAGGCAGCGCGCGAGGATGGCGCCCGTGATGTCGCCGCCGCCGCGCTGGAAGAGCTTGATGGTGCCGTCGACCGTGGAGCCGTAGAAGCCCGGGAGCAGGAAGCCGCCCAGGCGCTGCGCCGCGTCCTTCACGCGGGTGGCCGTGCGCTCCATGTCGACGGAGCCGTCGTGGTGGAACACGACGACGTCCGCGGCGTCCACGAACGGGATGCCCAGGTACTCGGCCATGAGCTGGCCGGTGAACCACTCGCCCCTCGACACGATGTACTCGGGCGACAGGCTCGTGATGACCGAGGAGAACTCCTCGAACTTCTCCTCGATGGGGTATTTGAGGTGGAGCTCGTCGCGGATCTCGACGAAGCGCTGCTCGATGTCCTTGAGGAGCGACGTGCAGTCGACGTGGTACTCGATGTGCGCGTTGACGAGGAGGAGAAGGTCGGTCAGCTTGTTGTCGCCGCTGAAGCGCTTGCCCGCGGCGGACACGACGACGAACCTGCGGTCCGGGTCTGCCTTGACGATCCTCTTGACCTTCTTGAACTGCTCGGCGCTCGCGACGCTGGAGCCGCCGAACTTAGAAACCTTGATCATGCTGTTAGTCCTCCTGGGAAAGCGCTGCCATGAACGTGCTGGGGTCGGTCTCCTGCGCGCGCTCGAAGGTCTGGCGCGCCTGGACGGCGGTCAGGCCGCGAAGCACGACCATGCCCTCCGCAAAGGGCTCCGCGCCCTCGACAGAGGCCGTGGTCCTGAAGACGTAGTCCGACTTCAGGAGCTCCGGGCGCCACTCGAGGCCGCGCGAGAAGTCGTAGTGGGGACGGCGCCCGGCGGCGAAGTCGAGCACGTCCTGCACCATGGCGTTGCCCGTGGGGAGCATGCCGGCGCCCTGGCCGTAGAACTTGAGCGGGCCCACCGTCGTGCCGTCGAGCGAGATGAGGTTGAAGTTGGAGGGCACGTTCGCCTCGAGCGAGCGGACGGGCAGCGCAACGGGCTCGACCGCGGCCGCATAGCCGCCGTCCTCCTGCACGCCGCGGCCCAGCAGCTTCACGCTCAGGCCCTTCTCGCCCAGAACATCGAGGTCGCGCTTCGTGAGCGTGCGGATGCCGGTCGTGGGGATGTCCTTCTCGCACGCGGTGTTGAACGCCACGCCGACCGAGATGATGGTCTTGTTGCGGACGTCGATGCCGTCGATGTCGGCGGAGGGGTCGCGCTCGGCGTAGCCCAGCTCCTGTGCCTCGCGCAGCACCGCGTCGAAGTCCGCGCCCTCCTTCACCATGGCGTCCACGATGTAGTTGGTGGTTCCGTTCATGATGCCGTAGAACGACTTGACCTCGTCGATGCGGCGGACCTTCTCGACCGAGGCGATCCAGGGGATGCCGCCGCCGACGGACGCCTCCACGAGCAGGCACGCGCCCGTGGTGTTGGCCTGGCGCACGAACTCGTCGATGTAGGCGGCCACGACCGCCTTGTTGGAGGTCACGACGCTCTTGCCGGCCGCGAGCGCGTCCATGATGAACGTGTGTGCCGGCTCGAGGCCGCCCATGCACTCAACGACGACCTCGATGGAGTCATCGCCCAGGATCTGCTTGAAGTCCGAGGTCATGCGCTCGTCGGTAAGGCGGTCCGGCAGCTCGAGGATGCGAGCCACCTCCACGCCGCTCACGCGCTCGCGGATGATCCTGTCAACACCCTTGCCGACCGTGCCGTACCCAAGGACAGCAATCTTCATCTCTATCCAATCTTTCTGTTGTGTGACGTTGCAGAGGCCACTTGCCCTCTGCGGCTATGATACAAGGTGTTTAGCCGCCATTACGAGGCAAGGAGCGCCACGGTGAACCTTTTCTATCACAGCACGCGCAGCGATGACCAAACTGTAACAAGCAAGCAAGCAATTCTCAGAGGAATCGCACCTGACGGCGGGCTCTACGTGTCCGACGGGCTTGGCCAGACGCAGCTTGACCTCGCTCAGGTCTGCGCGGAGCACTACCATGCCATCGCGCGCCGCGTGCTGTCGACCCTCCTGCCGGACTACGCGCCCGAGGAGATCTCCTCCTGCGTAAGCCAGGCCTACGCTGACAACTTCGACACGCCCCTCGTCACCCCGGTCTCCCCGCTCGGCGATGACTGGCTGCTCGAGCTCTACCACGGCCCCACCTGCGCCTTCAAGGACGTCGCGCTCCAGATGCTTCCGCGCCTCATGTCCGTCGCGCGCAAGGGAGAAGGACGCGACGTCATGATCGTCACCGCCACGTCGGGAGACACCGGCAAGGCGGCCCTCGCGGGGTTCGCGGACGTGCCCGGCACGGGCGTCACGGTCTTCTATCCCGAGGGCAAGGTGTCCGACATCCAGCACCTCCAGATGGTCACCCAGAAGGGAAGCAACGTCGCGGTCTGCGCCATCAGGGGCACGTTCGACGACGCCCAGACCAACGTCAAGCGCATCTTCGCGGACCGCGAGCTCGCCAAGCGCCTCGACGCGGACAACGTCATGCTCTCGAGCGCCAACTCCATCAACGTCGGCCGTCTCGTCCCGCAGGTCACGTACTACTTCTCGGCGTACGCGCAGCTCGTGCAGCACGGCGCCATCCACGTGGGCGACGCCGTCGACTTCTGCGTGCCCACCGGCAACTTCGGCGACGTGCTCGCGGGCTACTTCGCCAAGCGCCTCGGCCTGCCCGTCGGCAAGCTCGTCGTCGCGTCCAACAGCAACAAGGTCCTGACGGACTTCCTCACCACGGGCACCTACGACCGCCGTCGCGACTTCGTCAAGACCATCTCGCCCTCCATGGACATCCTCGTGTCCTCCAACCTCGAGCGCATGCTCTACTACCTCACGAACGGCGACTGCGAGCGCGTCGCCTCGCTCATGGGCGACCTCGCGACCAAGGGCTGCTACAGCATCGGTGCGGACCTCCTCGCCAAGCTGCGCGAGACCTTCGACTGCGGCTACGCCACGGACGACCAGACCCGTGCCACCATCCGCGACACGTGGGAGAAGGACCACGTCCTCATCGACACGCACACGGCGGTCGCCAAGACCGTGCTCGACACCCTGCCGCGCGAGGGCAGGCAGCGCGTCTGCCTCTCCACCGCGAACCCGTACAAGTTCTCGGCCGACGTGCTCGCCGCGCTCGGCACGGACGTGAGCGGCAAGAGCGGCTTCGACTGCATGGACGAGCTCCAGGCGCTCACGGGCGTCGAGGCCCCGGCCCAGCTCTCCAACCTCCGCTCTGCGGCGCTCCTGCACCAGGACGTCTGCGACATGGACGGCATGGCGGGCTTCGTGGAGGACTCCTGCCGCAGGGTCTTTGGGCAGGGACGGTAGCGCATGGCACAAGAGACCACGTACCAGCCTCCCCGCAAGTTCCGGGTGACCGTGCCCGCAACCTCGGCAAACGTCGGGGTCGGCTACGACTGCCTGGGCCTGGCGCTCGACCTTCTCGCCCGCTTCACCTTCGAGGT
>NZ_JBJEHW010000190.1:0-1842 GCF_051876455.1 Parafannyhessea sp. | reverse complement strand
AGCCGACACAAGCGCCGGCTCCCTCACGACCGTTGTCGTGAACAAGAAGGGTTCCACGCTTCCCTCCACGGGCGGCATGGGCACCACCATCCTGTACGTCGCCGGCGCTGCCATCGTCGTTGCCGCTGGCATCGGCCTGGCCATCCGTCGCAACAAGCGCCAGAACGCCTAGTTCCAACACACGTGCGAGCGGCGGCTCCGGAGGGAGCCGCCCCCGCCCAAGCAACAGAGAGGAGGACGCACCATGGCAAAGTGGCTGAAGGCGCATGCGCTCGATCTTCTCCTTGGCTGCGTCCTCCTCTTTGGCGTGGGCTTGCTGCTGTACCCCACCGTGAGCGACTGGTGGAACGACATGCACCAGTCCCAGGCCATCGCCACGTACGAGAAGGCGGTCAAGGACAACTCGGCAGAGAAGAACAAGAAGATGTGGGACGCGGCCGTCGCGTACAACGAGGCGCTACCGCACGACGACAGCCGCTTTGAGATGACGGCGGCGCAGCGCAAGGTGTACGACCAGACGCTCGACGTGACGGGCACGGGGATCATGGGCTACGTGGAGATCCCCAAGATAAGCGTGAAGCTGCCCATCTACCACGGGACCGACAGCTCGATCCTGCAGGTTGCCATTGGGCACATTCCCGGCTCCTCGCTTCCCGTTGGCGGAAAGGGAACGCACTGCGTGATAAGCGGACACCGCGGGCTTCCGTCCGCGCGCCTTTTCACGGACATTGACCAGCTGCAGAAGGGCGACCTCTTCAAGCTCAATGTCCTTGGAAAGACGCTGACGTATCAGGTGGACCAGATCAAGACCGTCCTGCCCGACCAGCTGGACGACCTTGCGATTGACGACGGCATGGACTACTGCACCCTGGTGACGTGCACGCCGTACGGGGTCAACACGCACCGGCTTCTGGTGCGCGGGCACCGCGTGCCCAACCAGGATTCCACGGCGAGCGGCGACGCGGAGCGGGTGAGCCCCGTGCTCATGGCGGCGGCGCTCACGCTGCTGGTGCTGCTGGTGGCACTGGCGGTGCGCGGCATCGTCCGAGCGCGGCGCGGCGGTGCAGACAAGCGCAAGGCACGCGGGACGCAGGCCGGGACGCAGACGGTTTAGAGAGAGGGAGCACGAAAGTGACGCGGACACAGTACAGGGGACGTGGGACGCTGGCGGCGGTCCTTCTCGCCATCGTGGTTGCCTTTGCGGCGCTGGGGACGGCTCCCGCGCCGGCGCAGGCGGCCGAGCGCGTGCCGGCGGGAACCAGCTGCTCGCTTACGGTGACCGGCTGCCCCGCGGACGGCCAGGTGCTGCGCCTGTACCGCGTGGCGAGCATGGACTCGGACGGCAAGCTGACCGCCGTGGACGCGCTGGGCCAGGCCGTGAGCGACACCAAGATCGACCCCGCCGCGTTTGACTCTGGCACAACGGCCGAGGACCTGGCAAAGGCAGCCCAAAGCTACAAGGGCTACGTGGCCGGCGACCCCGATGCGTTTGACGAGAAGACCGAGGCCGTGGAGGCTGGTACCGCGACGTTTGGGAAGCTCGAGCCGGGCATGTACCTCCTGCTTGCGGACGTGGCCACCGTGGGGGAGTGGACGTATACCGCCGTCCCCAACCTGGTTATTGTGCCGCAGCTTGACGACTGGACGTACAACACCCAGTGCAAGGTAGTGGGCAAGTTCGAGCGCACGCACGCCACCACGTACCACAACCGCGTGACCAAGCTCTGGAAGGGCGACTCCGCGTCCACGCGCCCCACCTCCGTCACCGTGCGCATCTATGACGGCAGCACCCTGTACAAGGAGGTCACGCTCAGCGCGAGCAACAACTGGAGCTTTGCCTGG
>NZ_JBJEHW010000189.1:0-1845 GCF_051876455.1 Parafannyhessea sp. | reverse complement strand
AGCTAAGGGAGCGTGCGTGCTTGATGTTACCACGAAGTGGGCGCGTCCTTCTCGCACAATCTGGCCTCGGGCCGAGCGGTGGGGGACCAACCCAAGCGTCCAATGGGCTCGTTGTCAAGGGCTGGCTGGCAGAAGGTCGTGATGCGCCGCCTGCCACCCGATGCTTGACTTGTCTACCAAAACGTGGTCATGCATCTTCCCGAAATTGTCGACTGCTCACGGGAATCTTGAAGAAAGCCGACGTAACAGACGTATTCTTGGATTAGCCCAAAGCTTTGTCCTTTTCACACGGATACAAGAGTTTGTTTGAGTCATAATGTAGTCAAATTGTGTGCTGGAAGGAGCCTACGTTGATATACACCGTAACTTTGAACCCGGCCATTGACTATGTCATGCATCCCCTGACGCTTGACATGGGCTTCACCAACAGGTCCTCAAGCGAGGAAATCTACTGTGGCGGCAATGGCATCAACGTCTCTACTCTTCTGAACGAGCTCAAGGTGATCAACGTGGCCTTCGGCATTGCCGCTGGCTTTACGGGCGATTACCTGATCGAGACGCTCCAGAAGAACGGGATCTCGTGCAACTTCGTGCGCCTCGACAAGGGCTTTACGCGCATCAACGTGAAGCTCAACGGCATCGTCATGACGATGGTCAACGGCATGGGTCCCAAGATCAGCGAGAAGAAGGTCGACGAGCTGCTCGAGCGCATCGACTACATTGGCGAGGGTGACACGCTCGTGCTCACGGGCTCCATCCCCAAGTCGCTCCCCGAGGACATGTACAACATCATCATGAAGAGGCTCGAGGGTCGTGGCATCCGCTTTGTGGTCGACGCGCCGGGCAAGCTCCTGCTCGAGTCGCTCGAGTCCAGGCCCTTCCTCATCAAGCCCAACAACCACGAGGTCGGCCGCATCTTCAACGCCCGCCCGGAGACTCCGGAGGAGTGCATTCCCTTCGCGAAGGAGCTGCACGAGAAGGGTGCCCAGAACGTCATCGTCTCCTGCGGCGGGCACGGCTCGCTCCTGTACGACGAGAAGGGCGAGATCCACACGGTCCCGACCGCAAAGATCAAGCTCGTGAACGCGACTGGCGCCGGCGACTCCATGGTCGCGGGCTTCGTCGCGAAGGTGCAGGAGGGCGCCGACTACGAGACCGCGCTTCGCTTCGCCTCCGCCTGCGGCACCGCAACCGCCGCGAGCAAGGGCATCGCAAAGCGTGCGACGATCGACCGCGTGTACGCGAACCTTACGAAGATCATCGAGGAGCAGGGCAAGTAGCTGCCGTGATTCTCGCCATGGAATAGGTCGGGGATTTCAAGGGGGGAATCCCCGATTTGCAATAGCGCCATGGGCAAGTGTGGGTGTTTTCTACTATGGGAGGTCTACATGTACGAAGGCGTTAACGCTTCTGACGGGTACGGCATCGGTGTGGCGCAGGTTGCCGTGGCACCCGACCTGTCGTTTACCCCGACGAAGCCCGAGGATCCCGAGGCGGAGAAGGCGCGCTACGCAGCCGCCCTCGAGAAGTTCGTTGCACAGACCAACGCTCAGATCGAGCGCATGAAGCAGTCCGTTGGCGAGGAGGCGGCGGCCATCATGGGCGCCCACATCGAGTTCGCCGAGGACGAGGGCATCAAGGACATGGTCAACGGCTCCATCGACTCCGGCATGTGCGCCGAGCAGGCCGTGAGCGAGGCCTACGACACGTACTACAACATGTTCTCGAACATGGAGGACGAGCTCTTCCGCGAGCGCGCGGCAGACGTCGCCGACGTCAAGACCGGCCTCCTTGCGGACCTGCTGGGCAAGCAGGTCGTCGACCTCTCCTCCCTCCCCGAGAACT
>NZ_JBJEHW010000188.1:0-1848 GCF_051876455.1 Parafannyhessea sp. | reverse complement strand
GACCTTGCTGCCCTTGAGCAGGTCGCCCCACACGATGGACTGGCCGATGGAGAGGACCACGTTCTGGCACGGCACGAAGGTGGTGTCGGACTCGTCGTACGTGGGCGAGAAGCGCCTGGCCTCGTCGAAGACGCGCGTGCAGCGCTTGAACGTGACGCCGCGCACGCGGCCCGCCTCGTCCACCTCGACCCTTGCGGGGCCCCATCCGTTGTGGACGGTGACGCCGTCGTCCTCGGCCTCCTGAATCTCGAGCGGGAGGGCCGGCATCTCGTCCGGCTGCTCGAGGCACCACATGCTCACGTCCGAGGAGCCGCAGCGCCTGGACACACGGGCCGCGTCGATTGCCACGTTGCCGCCGCCGATGACGACGGTCGAGCCCTCGACCTGGTGCGTGGGGTCGTCAAGCGCGCAGCGCAGGAAGTCGACCGCGGTGGAGACGCCCTTCGCGTCCTCGCCCTCGACGCCGGCCTTGCGGCCGCCCTGGCAGCCGATCGCCACGTAGAACGCGCGGAAGCCCTGCTTGCGCAGGTCGTCCAGGGAGACGTCCTTTCCGACCTCGACGCCGCAGCGAATCTCCACGCCCATCTCGCGCAGGACGTCGATCTCGGCCGCGACGACGTCCTTCTCGAGCTTGTAGCTGGGGATGCCGTAGACCATCATGCCGCCGGGAAGCGGGTTCTTCTCGAACACGACGGGGTTGTAGCCCATGTTGGCCAGGTAGTAGGCGCAGCTGAGGCCCGCGGGGCCAGCGCCGATCACGGCCACCTTCTCGAGGTGACGCCCGCGGTTGGAGGATATGACGGGCTCGGGCACGTAGCGGTGCTCCGCCTCCATGTCCTTTGCCGCGATGAAGGCCTTCACGTCGTCGATGGCCACGGGGTCGTCCACCAGGCCGCGCGTGCAGGCGGCCTCGCAGCGCTTGTTGCAGATGCGGCCGCACACCGCGGGGAAGGGGTTCTCCTTCTTGATGAGCGCCAGTGCGTCGCGGTAGCGCCCCTGCGCGGCCATGCGCAGGTAGCCCTGGATGGCGATGTGCGCGGGGCACGCCACCTTGCAGGGCGAGGTGCCGGTCTCGTGGCACTCGACCCTGTTGTTGTCCTTGTAGTCGGGGTCCCAGTCCTTCTCGCTCCAGGCGTGGTCGTCGGGAAGCGGCTGCTTGGGGTAGGTGACGGGGCCGTGCTTGGTCAGGAGCTTCTGGCCCAGCTGGACGGCGCCTGCGGGGCAGACCTCGACGCAGCCTCCGCAGGCCACGCACTTCTCGGCGTCCACGTGGGCGCGATAGGCCGAGGCGCTCAGGTTGGGCGTGTTGAAGAGCTGCGAGGTGCGCAGCGCATAGCAGACGTTGACGTCGCAGTTGCAGATGCCAAAGATCTTGTGCTCGCCGTCGATGTTGGTGATCTGGTGCACGTAGCCGTTCTTCTCGGCGTTGAGCAGGATGTCGATCACCTCGTCGTAGGTGATGTAGTGGCCCTTTCCGGTCTCGACGCTGTAGTCGGCCAGGTCGCCCACGCCGATGCACCAGTTCTGCGGGTCGCGTCCGGCGTTGTGCGTGCGGGCGCGCTCCGCAAGCGTGCACGAGCAGGCGCCCACGGAGAAGTGGTCGTACTTCTTGAGCCAGTGCGAAAGGTGCTCGACGTCCGCGGACTGGTTCTCGTGCTTGATCGCGTGCTCGACGGGGATGACGTGCATGCCCACGCCGGCACCTCCGGGCGGGACCATCTTGGTGGCCATGGTGAGCGGCAGGTACGTCATGCGCTCGAAGAAGCTTCCCAGCTCGGGATGCTCGTTGAGCTGCTTCTGGTTCATGACCGTGAACTCCGCGGCGCCGGGCACGAACATGGGAAGGAC
>NZ_JBJEHW010000187.1:0-8509 GCF_051876455.1 Parafannyhessea sp. | reverse complement strand
GAGCGACGGATTTCGAAGATGCCATGTCGTGCCATCTTCCATCGTGCCATGCCGCCATGCCATAGAAAATTTCATTCGTCGCGTCCAGAAGACGCGCAGAGTCCTGCAAAGCCCATCGGCGTACAATCGTCGCAACAGTTTTGGACGCTACCCGGGGAGGACGCCATGGCTGCCGAGGACTTTGAGCTGACCGGCAAGGACGTTTTGCGCATTGCGGAGCTGGGCGGCATGCCCATCGGGGACGAGGACTCGTCCTTCTCCCCCGAGGACGCGAGTGACGAAGCGGAGACCGCGTTTGATTCCGATGTGGTGGACGTGGACGAGCTCCTGAGACAGATGGCGGACGCGGCGCTCGACCCCGATGAGGACGAGTTTGCCAGGTTCATGAGCGAGAACAAGGGCACCGTGGCGAGGGCCGCGGACGATCCGCGCGTACCGGAGATGGTGGGGCTGGGGTATCGCTTTGGCATCTCGCGCGGGAGCGCTGCGTGCATGAACGACCTGGGTGCGTACTACTACATGGGTGGCGTCCTGGAGCAGGATTACCAGAAGGCGCGAGATCTGTACCAGATGGCTGCCGACCGCGGCTGTCAGCAGTCCATCATCAACCTGGGCTACATCTTTGAGTACGGTCGAACGGGCGAGCCCGACTACGGGCGCGCCTACCAGTGCTACGCGCTGGCCGCGGCGCTGGAACCCTCGTGGGAGGCCAGCTACAAGCTGGGCGACATGTACTCGCGCGGGCGCAGCGTGGAGCGCAACCTTGCGCGTGCCTGCCTGCTGTGGGAGCGGAGCCTCGACCTGGCGAAGGGCATCGTGCAGATTGCTCAGCCGGCCATCCGCATCGCGCAGCTCCTGGTGAGCCCGGGCTGCGCCAAGTGGGGCATCGAGCCCGACCCGCTGCGGGCGCTCATGCTCTTTCAACAGGCGGAGGTGGGACTGCGCCTGGACATCGCGGACGGCCAGACGTACTACCGCAGGCGGCTGCAGCAGGCGATCGACGGGCAACGGCAGGCTCGCGAGCTTGTGGAAGAGAACGGGCTGGAGTAGGCCGTCCTTCTCGCCCGCGTGCAGATCCCTTTCAGGCGCTGCGGAGTGACGACCGATGTGCTAGGCACCAAGCAGCGCCGCGGGCAGGACGTACACGCCGTCGTCGCGCCGGTACGCCAGAGAGCCACGGCCCACGATAACAGCCAGGAATGCGGGCTCGGCATTGTGCGTGGCTCCGTTGGCGAGCATCTTTTTGCGGAGAGACAGGAGGTTGTGGGCAGCCTCGTCCGCCTTGACGTCGCTTAGCTTTACCTCAATGCCAGCCCAGCGACCATTGCGCTCCATTATTGCGTCGACCTCAAGACCCTTCTCATCCCTGTAGTAGTAGAGGCCGTTGCCAAGCCCGGGATACGTCGAAAGGAAAACGCGCAGGTCACGCACGACGAGGTTCTCGAAGAGCAGCCCAAGCGTCTGCATGTCGCCGAGCAGGCGCTGCGGCGTTGCGCCCAGAAGTGCAGCGGCAAGTGACGGGTCGCAGAAATAGCGCTTTGGCTTGGTGCGGACGCGCGCTTTCCCGCGCATGGGCGGCTCCCACCCGCGCAGCTCCTCCGTTAGGTGCAGGCGGTCGAACAGCTCGAGGTAGGAGGCTATGGTCTGAGTGGTTGGAGACTCCTCCCCCAATCCCATGTCACGTCCGAGCGTCTTGTAGGTTGCGGACTGGCTCTCGTTCATGGCGAGCGCGCGCATGAGGGAAAATGCGACGTCGGGCGAGCGGTGCTCCTCGATAACGTTCACGTCCAGGACCGAGCTCACGTACTGCGACGCAGTCTCAAACGCGACTTCGTCAGGCATCCCAAGGTTGGCAGGCCAGCCACCACGACAGCACCAGCGAGCGACGTCTTCCAGACCAGAGTCCCTGCGGGCGGGAACGAGGTCGTCGCCGTCAAACAGCTTGCCCAGCGAGACCTTGGGCTCGGCGTCGCCGGATTCGCACAGCGCCATGGGCCGCATCTTAAGCCGGGCAATCCTGCCCGTACCAGAGTGGGTCACCTTCTGGCGATTGGACTCGCCCAAGGTCATCGAGCCTGTCATCAGCAACAAGCCACGCTGGTTACCAGACTGGTCCACGCGACGTCTAACAGCGTCCCAGACCTCGGGAACCTCCTGCCACTCGTCCACCAGGTGCGGAGTATCCCCAACCAATGCAAGCATGGGATCCATCTGGGCTGCCTCACGCTGGGACGGATCGTCCAGGCGCGAGATGCTGGCGCTGCGCGACATGGCAGTCCAAGTCTTTCCGCACCACTTGGGCCCATTGATCTCAACGCAGCCGAACGCTCTCATAAGGGTATCCAGACGGCCCTCGACAAGACGAGGTTGATAGCCCTTTGGGGTAAGTACAGTCTTGTTGGAAGAATCCGATGACGCCACTTTCGACACCCCATTTCAACTGGAAAATTGCTTGTCATTCATTAAAATACGCCTTTCTCATTCACTATTTTACGCCATTCTCATTTAACGTTTTACGCCAATTCCATTAGTGAAAATACGCCATGTGTGGCTCGCGTTGGCTCACCCGCTCAATCTGGAATGAGATGGACGGGGGGTATGCGAGAATCGGGTCGGACTTTCCTTGCCACTCGTGCAATTTGGAGGGGCTTGTGTGTGTTTCCGGGGTGCCAGGGCAAGCTGACATCCCTCCCAAAGTGCCCAGAGGCATCTCTCTGGTAGCCGTTGATGGGGTTTGCGGACGTTCCTCCAAGCTCAATCGACGTGACAAGTCGAGCAGATACCCCTTGGGGGTAAGTCAAAACACACATAACCCCATGTCAATTGCACGCGACATAGAATTTACCCGCGCGGCTACGTAGCTCGTCAGTTCTCGAATAGACTCGCTTGCACGGTATCCCAAATTCATTCTCTATCGTGATGAAGCGACCAGAATAGAAGACAGCCGGAAGACATCAGATAAAATCAAACGTACTGCCCAACGAGAGGGAGGACAATGAATCTACGAGCGGACATCGTCGAGAGTATTCAAGCTCTTGCACGGCAAGACGGAGTAGCGCGCGTTCTCCTCTTCGGATCTCGTGCACGCGGCGATAACCGAGAGCGCAGCGACATCGATCTAGCTGCAAGTGGTGGCGATATCGCCGCATTCGCCCTAGATATAGACGAGGAGACCCCAACACTTTTGCAGTTTGACGTTGTCGATCTCGATGGGATAGTGCAGCCTGAGCTCCTAGCAGAGATTCGAAAGGATGGCGTAGTGCTGTATGAGCGAAAAGAAGCGTGAGAACTTCTCGAAGGCGTTAAGAAACCTCGAGCAGTCACAGCACTACCAGCCTCCCTATGATGCTGTGACAGAAGCAGGCTTAGTGGCGCTTTTCCAAGTCTGCATGGAGCAGTCCTGGAAAGCTATGAAGGCCACTCTTGAGGAGCAGGGGTTCAGCGAAGCCCAGACCGGTTCGCCCAGAAAGGTTATCAAGTGCGCTTACAGCGCAGGCATGATTGACGACGAGAAGGGTTGGCTCAACGCACTTGAGGCAAGAAACCTCGTCACACATAGCTATGACGAAAGCGTTGCATTGAAGCTCATAGGGCTCACGCGGACGAGGTTCATTCCACTGTTCCAGCAGCTAGAGGCAAGGCTACAGAGCGACTGGGCACTGTAGGGACGGCGTACCTGCTACACCCAAGTCCACTACTGGTCCTCCTTCTCCTGGGGAAGCACACCGCGGGAAGCCATGACCAGGAGCACGACGCACAGCACGATGGTGGGAATGCAGGCCAGAATGCCAAGCGTCGCAGGCCCCAGCAGGCCCAGCCGCCCGCTTTGCGAGAAGTACAGCCCCGTGCCCGCGACCGCGTTGATCGCACCGTGCGCGAGTGCGCTTGCCCACACGCTGTCCGTCGCATCCCTCAACACGCAGAGCAGCGTGCCGAACGCGACGCAGAACGCGACCATGCACAGGATGCCGAGCGCAGGAAAGCCCAGGTAGCTGGTGCCATAGTTGTAACCCATGGCGATGACGGGCGCGTGCCACGCACCCCAGATGGCGCCCGTCGCGATCACGGCGGCGGGACGGCTCAAGCGCTCGCGCAGCTCAGGGTATAGGAAGCCGCGCCAGCCAGCCTCCTCCCCCACGGCAAGGAGCATGTTGAGGAACGGCGCCACGAGCGCGGCAAACGCCAGCTGCGCAACCAGGACGAGCGGCGCCTGCGAGGCAGTGACGCCCAGCTGCGCTTGGGCGGCGGCCATGTACCTGCTGGCAGAGGGGTCGAAGTCCCCCGGCACAAGCAGGAAGTACACGACGGCGCCCAGAGCCGTGAGCACGCTCGGGGCGAGAAGAGCCACCACGTACCACCGCACGTTGCCACGGATGCGCGGCCGCCAGCCAATCGAGGCACCGCCGCCCGTGACGGCGCGCGTGATGAGCGCCGACACCAGCGGCGCAAACATGCAGAGCGCGAGCGTGACCGACCACGTCGGGAGAGACTCGTCCACGCGCCAGCCCGTGGTCGAGCCCAACACCAGCTGGGACACCCACGTAAAGCCAAACGCCAGCAACACGAACAGAAGCACCCTGGTTCCAGGTTTCCACGCGCGCATGGGCAGCCCCCTCACAACGACGTGACATCATTCTTGCAACCCATGCTATACCAACCGCGGCCACCGCGTCCGTATGGAGCGGACGTGAAGACGACACCGTGTTCTTCTCGCCCGAATGACCTGATACCCCATAGGGGTATAGTCACTACCGACCAACTGATACCCCATAGGGGTATGAACATGGGAGGGGACATGGCAGACAACATTCTGGAGGTGCGCGACCTCCGCAAGACGTACCCGCGCAAGGGCGGCGGCGGGTTCGAGGCCGTGCGCGGCATCAGCTTTGACGTCCCGCGCGGGGAGGTGTTTGGCTTCCTGGGTCCCAACGGCGCCGGCAAGTCCACCACCATCAAGATGCTGACCACGCAGCTCGAGTCGTCGGGCGGGCAGATCCTGCTGGACGGGCGCTCCGTTACGGACGACCCCGTTGGCGCCCGCGCGGAGATCGGCGTCGTGGCGCAGCACAACAACCTGGACCGCGGGCTCACAGCGCGCGAGAACCTCATCTACCATGCCCGCTACTTTGGCATGGGCCGCCGCGAAGCCAACCGCAAGGCAGACGAGTACCTGGAAAAGTTTGGCTTGGCAGACCGCCAGAACGACTACGTGCGCACCTACTCCGGCGGCATGGCGCAGCGCCTCAAGATCGCCCGCGCCATGATGCACACGCCCAAGATCCTCTTCCTGGACGAGCCCACGACCGGCCTCGACCCCAACTACCGCGAGATCCTGTGGCGCGAGATGCTCTCGCTCAACCGCGAGGCCGGCACCACAATCTTCCTCACCACGCACTACATGGAGGAGCCGGAGCGCCTGGCGCAGCACATGGCCATCGTCAACCACGGGCAGATAGTCGCGAGCGGCACGTCCGCGGAGCTCAAGGCGCTCGTGCCCACCTCCACCATCGTCACGATGCGCCTCTCACGCATGGACGAGGACGTCCGCCACACCGCGGAGCGCCTGCCTCGCGTCACGCACGCAAAGCTGCAGGACGGCACGCTCGCGCTCTACATCGACGCGCCCAAGCCGGACTTTGACCAGCTCTTCCGCTGGACAGAGGAGCAGGGCCTCGCCGTTTCAGACATGAGCCTCAAGCAGACCACGCTGGACGACGTATTTGTCTACCTCACCGGAAAGGGGATGAGCCAGAATGACTAACGCTGGCGAGAAGAACAACGCAATGGCTCGCAACGGCCGCCTTGCGAGGCAGGCGTTTTGGGCCATGGTACAGCGCGACCTCCTGATCCAGGCACGCGACGCATGGGAGTTCGTGTTCCGCGTGGCGATGCTGCCCTTCATCCTGATCCTCACGTACGGCTTCATGCTGCCCACGCTGGGCGTGCTGCCCAAGAGCTTTCCCTCGCAGATGTTTGCGGGCATGGTGGGCATGAGCATGCTCATCACGGGCATCCACGGCACGGCCGTCCCCTTCACCATGGACTTCAACAACATGCACGAGATCGAGGACCGCCTGCAGGCGCCCGTATCCTCCACCGTGGTGGGCCTCTCCAAGATGCTCGTGGGCATCATCGAGTCGTTCGTGGGCGGGCTCATCGTACTTCCCATCTCGCTCATCTTCATGGGCAGCCGCATCGACGTGACCATGGGCGCAGGCGGCATCCTTCCGCTCGCCCTGGTGCTGGTGCTCATCTCGCTCGCGTCCGCGGCACTCGGACTGCTGGTCGGCACCATCGTCAAGCCCAACCAGATAGCCGCAATGTTCCCCGGCTTCCTGATGCCGGTCGTCTTCCTGGGGGCCATCTTCTTCTCGTGGCAGAGCCTCTCCGCCATCCCCGTGCTGCAGACAATCGTGCTGGTCAACCCGCTCGTCTATGCAAACGAGGCCCTGCGCGCCATCCTCACGCCGCAGATCGCGCACATGCCGCTGGTCTGGAGCGTCCTCGGCCTGGTGGCGGCCATCGTGATCATGGGCGGCCTCGGCTTCAGGCGCTTCCACCGCATGGTCGTGGGACAGAAGGCCTAGCCACCACGCTTGCGGCAGACTTCCGCAAGTAAGCCAGCCGGCGCCCACCCCAGGGGGCGCCACCGTAAACTGACCAAGGTCCACCCAAGCTTAAAGCGCCTGCACGAGGGCGAGAAGGTCCTCCGGCCTCTGTAGCACGTACCTCTCGCCCCCGTAGGCGCGCTGGGCGCCCCAGCCCGCCAGGGCGAAGTCGACCCCCGCGGAGGTCGCGCAGCGCACATCGTACTCGGCGTCGCCCACGTAGAGCGCCCGCTCCGCCGCGACGCCAGCACGGCGCAGGCACTCAAGCAGCGGGTCGGGCTCCGGCTTGTGGCGCTCCGTGTCCTCCACCAGGACGATGTGATCAAAGAGGTCGTCGATCCCCAGCGGCGAGATCTGCTCCGCGTACTCGTGTCGGGCGCGCGAGCTTGCGACGCCGGTGCCGATGCCGCGACGGTGCAGCTCCTCAATGGTGGAGCGGATGCCCGGGTACACCGTGTTGGACGCGGCCTCCCGCTCCGCGAGCTGCTCCCAGCGCCTGCCAGCGCGCTCGGCCTCATCCGGCTGCTCGAACCCCAGCTGCCTGAGCGCGGGGCCATCCGGCAGGCCCAGCGTGAAGCGCAGGTCCTCCAGCTCGTAGCGCCTGCCCGTGAGCTCGAGCAGCGTCCGCTGCAGCGACACGAGGTTGGCCCGCTCGGAATCGACCAGCGTACCGTCCACGTCGAACACGACGTACTCATAGCGTTTGTCTGCAGCTGCCATGCGACCCCCAGCCACGCGCGAACCGTCCAAACGACCCTAGCCTACCGCAGGGGCAACGGTCATGGGGGCACGTTCTTCTCGCCCGCCGCGGTGGCTCGCCCAAGGCTACAATCGGGACATCGGCGCACCGGCACGTGCGCTGGCACGTCCCCTGGGGAGAAGAACGATGAGCCTCGACATGCACGTCCAACCAACCGCACCCGCCGGCCGGCAGGCGGCCGGGCCGGAGCCCGACCCCGCCTGGCGCCACTGGCGCACGACGCCGTTCCAACTGGTGCTGGAGGGCGGTGCCATGCGGGGCATGTTCACCTGCGGCGTGGTCGACTTCCTGCTGGACCACGGCCTGCTGGCCGAGTCCGTGGTGGGCGTCTCCATCGGGGCATCGTGCGGCTTCAGCTACGCGTCGGGCGTGGCCGGCCAGACGGCCCGCATGATCGTTTCGTACCGGGACGACTGGCGCTTCATGTCCGTGCGCTCCAAGCTGCGCTGCGGCGACTACGTGGGCAGCGAGTTCATCTTCGACACGATTCCCTACCGGCTCGAGCGGATCCCCACGTGGCTGTACTCGCAGTCGCCCATGCGGCTCGTAAGCGTCGCGACCGACGTCGAGACCGGCGAGCCCGACTACCACGTGCTCGCCAAGGGAAAGGGCCACGCGACCGAGGCCCGCTACCTCATGGCGAGCGCCGCACTGCCCTGTGCCAACCGTCCCGTGGACGTGGACGGAAAGCTCCTGCTTGACGGCGGCATCGCGCGGCCCGTCCCCTTTGCCTACGGACGCGAGCGCTACCGCGGCAGGCAGGTCGTGGTGCTCACGCGTCCCCGCGGCTACCGCCCCGACCCGGACGACCCGGCCGTGCCCATCGTGCGCATGCGCTACCCCGCGCACCCCGCGCTGGGGCGCGCCATGGCCGCCCGCTCCGCGGAGTACGCGGACGAGCTTGACCAGCTGGAGCGCCTGCACGACGCGGGCGAGCTCCTCTGCATCTGGCCGGAGGAGCCCATCGCCGCGCGCATGTCCGAGCGCGACCCAAAGCGCCTTCTGGCTGCCTACGAGCAGGGGCTCCGGGCCGCGGCGGACGCCTGGCCAAGGCTGGTCGCGTTCCTGGGCGTGAGCTAGACGCTGGCACCGCCGGCGTCCGCATTGCCGTCCGCACTGGACGCATCGCCGTCCGAGCGAT
>NZ_JBJEHW010000186.1:1467-8535 GCF_051876455.1 Parafannyhessea sp. | reverse complement strand
TGCAGGCCAGCGCCATGGCGATCATGACGCGCTGGCGCATGCCGCCGGACATCTGATGAGGATAGTCGCGCGCGCGGTCCTCCGGGCTGGGGATGCCCACCAGGCGCAGCATCTCCACCGCGTGTGCCCACGCGTCGTTCTTCTTCATGTCCGTGTGGGCCTGGATGGCCTCCACGATCTGGTCGCCCACGCGGTAGACCGGGTTGAGCGAGGTCATGGGCTCCTGGAAGATCATCGCGATCTTGTGACCGCGCACGTCCTCCATCTGCTTCTCGTTGAGGCCCAGCAGGTTCTGGCCGTCAAACGTGATGGAGCCCGAGGCCACGTGGCCCGGCTTCTGGAGCAGTCCCATGATGGAGAGGGACGTGACGGACTTGCCCGAGCCGGACTCGCCCACGACGGCCAGGATCTCGCCCTTCTCGATCGAGAAGGTCACGCCATCCACGGCGCGCACGACGCCACGGCGCGTGGGGAACTCGGTAACGAGGTCCTTTACCTCTAGCATCGCCATGCTATCGCCTCCTCGACTTGGGGTCGACGGCGTCGCGGATGCCGTCGCCCAGCAGGTTGAACGCGAGCACGGTGAGCGTGATGGCGAGGCCCGGGTAGATCATGGCGTGCGGCGCCTGGAAGATGTAGTTGCGGCCGCGGCCCAGCATGTCGCCCCACTCCGCCTGCGGCGGCTGCACGCCCAGGCCCAGGAAGCCCAGAGCCGCGGCGTCCAGGATGGCGCTGGAAATGCCCAGCGTGGCGCGGACGATGATGGAGGGCGCCACGTTGGGGAGCACGTGACGGAAGATGATCTTGGCGTCGGAGTCGCCGATCACGCGCGCAGCGCTCACGTAGTCGTTCTCCTTGACGGAGAGGATCTGGCTTCGCACGATGCGCGCGTACTCGGGGATGGAGACCAGGCCGATCGCGACGACCGCCTTGTCGATACCCTTGCCGAACGCGGCCATGAACGTGATGGCCAGCAGGATGGACGGGACGGACAGCAGCACGTCCATGCAGCGCATGATGATGGTGTCGGCCTTGCCGCCCTTGTAGCCGGCGATGGCGCCCAGCGTCACGCCCACCACGAGCGAGATGGAGACGGACAGGAGTCCCACGGTGAGCGAGACCTGGCCGCCCACGATGACGCGGCTGAAGATGTCGCGGCCCTGCTGGTCGCAGCCAAACCAGTGCGCGGCGCTCGGCGCGGCAAACGACTGGCTCAGGTCCTGGGCGTACGGGTCGTACGGCAGGATCTGCGGGAAGATCGCGCTCAGGATGGCGAGAAGAGCGACGATCGCGATGAAGGCAAGGCTCACCATGGCGGTAGCGTTGTGGGAGAGCGAGTACCAGACGTCGTTCCAGATGGACTCGCCCTTCTCCGCCGTGGGCTTTGCGGTCTCTGCGGTTGCCTCTGCCATGCCTATCACCCCTCTTCCTTCGTGTACTTGATGCGGGGATCGAGGAACGCGTAGATGATGTCCACGATCAGGTTGATGATGACGAAGATCACGCCGATGAGCATGACCGTGCCCTGCACTATGGGGAAGTCGGACTTGAGGATGCTGTCCACGATGAACTTGCCGATGCCGGGCCAGGCAAAGACGGTCTCCGTGAGCATGGCGCCGCCGAGGAGGCTGCCCAGCTGCAGGCCGATGACCGTGGTCACGGGCAGCATGGCGTTCCTGAGGGCGTGGTGCTTGTGCACGACGTGCGGCGTGAGGCCCTTGGCGCGGGCGGTGCGGACGTAGTCCTCGTTGAGGGCGTCGAGCATGCTCGAGCGCGTCATGCGGGTGATGATGGCCATGGAGTAGAGCGAGAGCGCGAGCGCCGGCAGGATGATGTGGCGCAGCGCGTCGCCAAACGCCTCGAAGTCGCCCGAGAGGAGCGTGTCCACGAGGAAGAGGCCCGTGCCGCCCACGGGGGCGAGCAGCGGGTTGATGCGCCCGCCCGAGGGCAGCCAGTGCAGCACGCCCGAGAACAGGATGATCATGAGGACGCCGGACCAGAAGATGGGCATCGAGATTCCCACGAGCGCGAGCAGCATGCTCACGGCGTCAATCGGGGTGCCCTTGTGCACGGCGGAGACGACGCCGAGGGCGATGCCGATGACGGAGGCGAGCACGATGGCCACGAGGGCGAGCTCGACCGTCGCAGGGAAGCGGCTCATGATCTCCTTGGTGACGGACGTGTGCGTGTAGTACGAGACGCCCAGGTCACCGTGGAGGAAGCCAATGAGGAACGAGAAGTACTGCTGGACCAGGGGCTTGTTGAGCCCCATGCTGTTGCGCCAGGCGTGCATCTGCGCCTGGGTGGCGTGCTCGCCCAGGACGACGGGCGCCGGGTCCGGCGAGAAGACGTGCATGAGGAGGAAGACGACGATGCTGAGGCCCAGCAGGACCGGGATCGCCTGCAGCAGTCGCTTCACGACGTAGCGAAACACGTTCTTCTCCTCCTTTCTTTAAGAAACATAAAAAACGGTAGAACATGAAAACGGGGCCAGAGCCGCTTGGCGCGGTCGTCTGGCCCCAGGCGGAGCGCTTGGGCGCTAGGCCGACTTGGTGCAGTTCTTGAGGAAGGTGACCGCCGTCGGGTGGAAGACGTAGCCCTTGACGCCCTTCTTGTGGCACAGGATGTTGATGGAGTGGGAGACGGGGATCCAGACCTGCTGGTCCGCGACCATCTTCTCGCACTCGTGGTAGACGTCGTCACGGGCGGAGCCGTTGGGGGTCTTCAGGCCCTTGGCGATGAGCTTCTTGTAGTCGGCGTTGTCCCAGCGCGCGACGTTCATGCTGTAGTCGTCGGCGGCGAGCAGGTTCATGAAGTTGTCCGGGTCGCCGTTGTCGCCGTTCCAGCCGTAGAAGCAGACGTCGTAGTTGCCGGCCTGGACCGTGGTCTTGTAGGAGGTCCAGTCGTACTGGTCGATGCTCATCTCGACGCCGACCTTCCTGAGGTAGCCCTGGAAGGCCTCGGCCAGCGCGGTGCCGCCCTTGCCGTTGTACGGGCGCGGGTTGGAGTAGGTGATGCACTTGACCTTGGTGATGCCCAGGGCCGCGAGCTCCTTCTTGGCGGCGTCGGCGTCGTAGGCGGTCTGCTTGATGTCCTTGTCGTACGGGGCCATCCACAGCGGCATGATCGAGTTGGCGTAGGTCGCGTACTTCTTGTACAGGCTCTTGACGACCTCCTCCACGTCGATGGCCTTGGCGAAGGCCTTGCGAGCCTCGGCGGTCTTGAACGTGTCGGACTGGGTGTTGAACGCCATGTAGTTGATGTTCATGCCGTCGAACTTGTCCACCACGTCGCCGTTCTTGGTGACCTGGTCAACGTCGGCCTCGTCCACGCCGTCGATGATGTCGGCCTCGCCGTTGGCAAGCGCGGTGACGCGGGTCGAGGACTCCGCGATGAAGCGGAAGACGATGTTCTTGGCCTTGCCAGCGTGCTCCTTGTCCCAGTAGCCGTCAAAGCGCTTGAGCTTGATGTCGGAGTTCTTGGTCCAGCTCACGAAGCTGTAGGGGCCGGTGCCGACGGGGTGCTCGTTGGTGTTGCCCTTCTCGATTGCCTTGGGGGAGACGATGGGCGACGCCATGCACATGGCCAGGTTGGCCAGGAACGCGGAGCTCACGGCGCGGAGCTTCATGACCACGGTGTAGTCGTCCGGGGTCTCGATGCTCTCGATGCCGGTGCCGTCGGCCTTGGAGCCAAAGGTGAACGCGGCGTACGGCATGTCGTCCGTGCGGTCGGGCTCGAGCTGGCGGCCGATGGACTTCTTGACGGCGGCGGCGTTGAACGGTGCGCCGTCCTGGAACTTGATGCCCTTGCGCAGCTTGAACGTGTAGGTCAGGCCGTCGTCGGACACATCGTAGGACTTGGCCAGGCCGGGCTCGACCTCGCAGTTCTTGGCCTTGTACTTGAGCAGGTTCTCGTAGATCTGCACCATGACCTTCGCGGACTCGCCGTCGTCGATGTAGGCGGGGTCGAGGCCACGGGGATCCGCGCCCTGCGCGAAGGTGATGGTGAAGTCACCAGAGCCGGAGCCGGAGCCGCTCGCGTCGCTCGCGCGCTTGGAGCCGCAGCCGACCATGGACGCGAAGGCGCTCGAAGCCGTGACGGTGGCCATGGCCTTCACGAACATCCTTCGTGACATTTCCGCTTTGCTTGACATGGGCAATCCCCTTCCGGTAAGCGGTCGGACGGTGCCTGCGCCGCCCCTCCCGCATGGCGAGTCCCTCTCGCCGCAATCAGTACGTTTACACATGTCTGTGACATACCTGTTTCATGCCTTAAAACTGGGTATCAAATTGGCGATAAGTTTTCATGTACGAAACATTTGGCATGTTTCCGCGGTGAAACGACAATTGATGCCATCCGTTGCAAATTTTCAGCATCCTATGCCATACGGACGAGAAGAACGGCCACGTCCAGGCCACATCCCCACCAAGGCGTCGAGTGTTATCGAATACTCCGCTCGCCCATACACGCGCCGCCCGCGCCATGGAGCGCCGCAGTGCCGTAAAATGGTGGTTGCTTACGTACAGCTTAAGGGAGGGACGTTGCCCCTCCTTACAGGATAATAAAGGGGGCGAACCGCGCCATGGAGCTGCCAAGCCACACGCTGTATGCCGACCTCAAGAACTTCGGCCGCATCTCCAACCGCGACGCGGCGCTCGCGCTCTTCGACCCCGAGGCCCGCTACGGCGAGCTCACCATCCGCAGCCGCGCCCTGAACGACCGCTCGTTCATCTCGCGCGAGATCGTGCACGCGCGCCCCGGCCAGTACGGCGTCGAGTGCTTCCAGGACTTCCCCACCTCGGTGCGGGCGCTCTGGTCCGTGCTCCTTGCGCGCCACGGCGGTGGCGACGCCGGATGCCGCGCGCTTCTCGCCCACTACACGGGCTCCGCGGCAGAAAAGATGCGCCGCGCCGTGGCCGATACCGGCGGCGACGCCAACCTGTACGCCAACACGATCCAGAAGCTGTCGGTCGAGCCCGGCCTCACAGACGAGCGGCGCGGCCAGCTCTGCCTCATGCTCTTTGTGGTGACGGGCTGCCTGGGCAGCCCCGGCCCCGCCATCGGCATCGTGGACGACTTCGCGACGGAGGCGTTCTCGCTGGGGCTCGGCACCATAGAGACGAGCGTGGGCCCGGGCTTCGCGCGCGCGGTCAGGCCTTCGGAGCGCGGCGTTCAGCTGGGGCTCCTGCGCATCCTGGACGGCGTGGCGCAGCCACCGCTGCTGGCGCTCTCGCTCGCACCGGAGGGCACCGTCATAGGCGCGCTGGCCACCACCCCCAACGCCATCACCAACGTGGACGTCGACGTGTCCCGCGAGCACCTGCGCATCTATCGCAGGGGCGGCACCTGGTGGGCGCAGGGCCTGGGCTCCACCAACGGCACAACGCTCATATCCGGCGACACGCGCAAGACGAGCGTGATAGAGCCGCCGCGCGCGGAACGAAAGCCCGGCGTCACGTACGGCCCGGTAAAGATAACCAACAGCGACACGCTCTGCCTTGGCGCCACGACCAGGTTCCTGGTCCTGCGCATCGCGGGGCCGCACGCGCAGCACGACGCGAAAGGGAACGAATAGCATGGCGGACGAGAAGAACGGCCCCCTCGGTCGGCTCGAGGTAATCGAGTTCGACCAGTTTGACACGTCGTTTGCCGTGGACCCCGCGGACGAGGGCAACGCCCGCCGCCGCTACATGACGCTCCTGGCGGAACCCGCCTCCCCCGGCGGGACCAGCCGCCACACCTCCTACGCGGAGGTCCTGCACGTACGCAACACGGAGGACGAGTACTTTGCCCTCAAGCGGCTGCGCCCCGTGCCAGCCGACCAGGACGCGCTCAACCGCCGCGGTCGCGAGGCGGCGCTGTTCGAGGAGTACCGCAACATGCTCGCGGTGTCGCAGCTGCAGGGCTTCCCGCGCGTGTACGGGTACGGCATCACGCACGAGGGCGACCCGGGCATCCTCATGGAGTGGGTGCAGGGCAGGAACCTGCTCGAGGCACGGCGGGAGGGCCTCCTGGCCCAGCGCGAGGACGGCGGCGTCGAGGCCACCACGGTCGCGGCGGTAGGGCTCTCCGTGCTGCAGGCGCTCGCCTCTACCACCTACCTTGAGGGCACCTTCGTGCACCGCGACCTCTCGCCGCGCAACCTCATGGTGCGCGTGCCCGAGGGCCACCCCGGCACCCTGGACCCCAGCGCGCTGGAGTGCTGCGTGATCGACCTGGGCAGCGCCCTGTACATGCGCCCGGACGAGGCCACGTTCACCGCGACGATGGACGTGTGGAGAAGCGCGACCCCCGAGTACGCCCCGCCCGAGATGCTGGCCATTAGCGACCGCAGCTACATGCGAGCGAGGCGCTCCCCCAAGATCGACGTGTACGCGCTCTGCAGCGTGCTGTACGAGCTGTACTGCGGGCACACCCCCTACCGCCTGTGCGACCGCCCGACGGAGGACCCCCTCAAGATCAAGACGGCCGAAAGCCCCGAGCCGCTCTCCGCGCGCCAGCCGGAAGAGCAGCCGCTGGTGGACGCCATCATGTCCGGCATCGCCGCGGACCAGGACGCCCGCCCGGACGCGCTCGCGCTCTTTGGGCAGCTGGCGCGCTGGCAGCGCCAGGCGACGGGCCGCTCCGTCGAGCTGCGCGACGGCCTGACCCCCGCGCACGTGGTGGGCACGCGCCTGTGGACCGAGCGCCCCACGCCCACACCCGCCGCGCCCGCCAGCCAGGCGCCCGAAACCGCCACCGGCACCGCGCCCGCGCGCAGGCGCAGCATTTCGCGCCGCGGCTTCCTCATCGGCGCGGGCTGCATCGCCGTGGCCGCCGCGGGAGGCACCATTGCCTACAACGCGCTGCGCCCCCGCGCGTTTGGCGAGAAGAGCTGGGACGAGATATCGGACCTCGCCTCCCAGATCGCTGGCGCGTCCAGCCGGAAGGCCGCGCTCGCGCTCGCGGCCAAGGCGGGCCTCGCCACCAAGGGCGGCAGCATCCGCACGGACCTGACCAAGGACATCACGCTATCCGACGGCACCTCCGCCACCGTGCAGGTGGTGGACTTCTGGCACGACGACGTGT
>NZ_JBJEHW010000186.1:0-1367 GCF_051876455.1 Parafannyhessea sp. | reverse complement strand
TCCGACGGCACCTCCGCCACCGTGCAGGTGGTGGACTTCTGGCACGACGACGTGTCCGGCGGCAAGGCCGGCATGACGTTTGCCTTTACGCAGCCCGTCGCAAAGCGTGCGATGTCCGGCACCAAGATGGCATCGGGCGGCTGGGAGCAGTGCCAGATGCGCTCCTGGCTTAACGACGAGTTCTGGTCGCGCCTCCCCAAGGACCTGTCCAAGCACATCAAGGCCGCAACCAAGCTGACCAACAACGCGGGCGCCACCAAGGTCGCGTCCAGCGTGACGGCCACCAGCGACAAACTCTGGCTCTTCTCGGTAGAGGAGCTTGGCGGCAACCGCAGCGCCGCCGCGCTCGGCAAGGACTTCATGTACGTGGCGGAGGTCATCGGCGCGGAGGGCACGCAGTACCTGCTGTGGAGCGACCAGGACGTGAGTACGGACGCCATGTCGAACACCGCCACGCGCCGCAAGTGGAACGGCAAGCGCTGCTACTGGTGGACGCGCTCCCCCAGCCCGGACTGCTCCGAGGCGGACAACCAGACCTGGTTCAACCGCGTGGGCCCCAACGGCGACGTGTTCGACTTTGCCACGGCCGCCACGGGCGACGGCAAGGTGACCACCGCGCTGCCGGGCTTCTGCATCTAAGCGAAGCGGCGGCGTCGCTTGCACTTGCCTGCGGCCGCGCACCGCAGCTACTCCGTCGTGATGGTCTTCGTCATGTCGTCTATCACCTTGGAGCCCTCGTCCTGCCGGCTCTTGGGCCACGTGAAGTCGAGCGTCACGATGCGGCTGTCATCCACGTATTCGCGCAGGTAGTGGCCCGTGCTACCGTCCCAGTAGCTCACGACGAACCACCCGTCGCCCTGCGTCTTGTACGTGAGGTTGTGGCTCCCGGCCGCCGCGGCCTGCTCGCTGTCGAGCGTGGCGCCGTCCGAGTTCGCCTTCGTCCACGCGTAGATGTTCATGTCCGCGGACGAATCTTTCATGTGTATGCCGTTGCCATCCGAGTCCACGGTGTAGCTCATCCCGGTGGGCAGCGTCACGCCGATGCCGTAGTCCTCAAACTCGAGCCTGCCGGTGGACGGGTCGTACGCGACGGTCGCGTCCGCCGCGGAGTTGCTCGAGCCACTGTCGTCGGACGAGCCGTCCGTCGCACTCGCGCTTGACTTGCCCGAGCTCGCGCCCGAGCCCGAACTCGAGCCCTTCCCCGCGGAGCCCTTCGAGCCCGACGTCGCGGACTGCGTCGCGGTGCCGGATCCCGAACTCCCCGTCCGAGCGCCCAGCGCGCCCGTGCCAAACGCGACGCCCACCGCGATGGCGGCCACCGCCACGACGCCCACGACCACGAACGGCCACTTCTTCCTGTCCCCCGC
>NZ_JBJEHW010000185.1:0-8576 GCF_051876455.1 Parafannyhessea sp. | reverse complement strand
AGGAGGTCATCGACTACCTCAACGCCCACGGCGAGAAGGTCGGCCTCGTCAAGGTGCGCCTCTATCGCCCCTGGTCCGTCAAGGACTTCGTCGCGGCGCTGCCCAAGACCGTCAAGAAGATCGCCGTCCTCGACCGCACCAAGGAGCCCGGCTCCATCGGCGAGCCCCTGTACCAGGACGTCGTCACGGCTCTCTATGAGTCCGGCATGTCCGACCTCGTGGTGACCGGCGGTCGTTATGGCCTCGGCTCCAAGGACGAGCCGCCCGCGGCTGCGTTCTCCGTGTTCGAGGAGCTCAAGAAGGACGAGCCCAAGCGCGAGTTCACCATCGGCATCGTGGACGACCTCACCAACCTGTCGCTGCCCATGGACCCGGACGCCCCCAACACCGCTGCCCCTGGCACCATCGAGTGCAAGTTCTGGGGTCTTGGTGGCGACGGCACCGTCGGCGCGAACAAGAACTCGATCAAGATCATCGGCGACCACACCGACAAGTACGTCCAGGCCTACTTCCAGTACGACTCCAAGAAGACCGGCGGCGTCACCATCTCGCACCTGCGCTTTGGCGACAAGCCGATTCGCTCGCCGTACTACGTCACGAAGGCCGACTTCGTCGCGTGCCACAACCCGAGCTACATCGTCAAGGGCTTCAAGATGGTCCGCGACGTGAAGCCTGGCGGAACCTTCCTGGTCAACTGCCAGTGGGATGACGCCGAGTTCGCGGAGAAGATGCCCGCCGAGGCGAAGCGCTACATCGCCAAGAACAACATCTCCGTCTACCTGATCGACGCCATCGACCTTGCCGCCAAGGTCGGCATGGGCAAGCGCACCAACACGGTCCTTCAGTCCGCGTTCTTTGCGCTGGCCAAGGTCCTGCCCGCCGAGGACGCCCTCAAGTACATGAAGGACGCCGCGGAGAAGTCCTACTCCAAGAAGGGCCAGGCAATCGTCGAGGCCAACTGGAAGGCAATCGACGCCGGCGCCACCGCGTTCCGCAAGTTCGAGGTGCCTGCAGACTGGGCGACCGCAGAGGACGTCAAGCACGAGGTCAAGCTCGAGGGCCGCGACGCCATCGTCAAGCAGGTCCGCGACCTTCTCTTCCCGATCGACAAGATGGACGGCGACTCGCTGCCCGTCTCGGCCTTCAAGGACAACCCGGACGGCCAGTGGGAGCTCGGCGCCTCCGCGTACGAGAAGCGCGGCACCGCTGTCATGGTCCCGCGTTGGGATCCCGAGAAGTGCATCCAGTGCGGCAGCTGCGCGTTCGTGTGCCCGCACGCCACGATCCGCACCGTTGCCATGAACCCCGAGGAGGCCGCTGCCGCCCCCGAGGCCATGAAGACCACCGACCTCAAGATGCCGAAGAACACCGGCTACACGTTCTCCGTCGTCGTCTCGCCGCTTGACTGCATGGGCTGCTACAACTGCCTGTACGCCTGCCCCAAGAGCGACTACAAGAACGGCGGCGCGCTCACCATGGTGCCGCAGGAGGAAGAGGCCGCTCAGGCCGAGGTCTGGGACTACGCCGTCAACAAGGTGAGCGAGAAGACTGAGCTCATCAACGACAAGACCCCCAAGGGCTCGCAGTTCCACAAGCCTCTGCTCGAGTTCTCCGGCTCCTGCGCCGGCTGCGCCGAGACCTCCTATGCGCGCATCGTCACCCAGCTCTTCGGCGACCGCATGTTCATCAGCAACGCCACCGGCTGCTCCTCGATCTGGGGCAACCCCGCGGCAACCTCGCCGTTCACGGTCAACGCAGAGGGTCACGGCCCCGCGTGGAACAACTCGCTGTTCGAGGACAACGCGGAGCACGGCCTTGGCCTGAAGCTTGGCTATGACGCCGAGCAGAACCGCCTCGCCACGATGACCGAGAAGCTCATCGAGACCGAGGGCATCCCCGAGAGCCTGAAGGAGTCCGCGACCGCATGGCTCGAGGCCAAGGACAAGACTGCCGAGTCCAAGGCTGCCGCCGCTGAGTACGTCGCGCAGCTCGAGGCCGACGGCTCCGACGCCTCCAAGGCGATCCTGGCCGACAAGTCCTACCTCAGCAAGAAGTCCTTCTGGATCTTCGGCGGCGACGGTTGGGCATACGACATCGGCTTCGGCGGCCTGGACCACGTCCTTGCCTCTGGCAACAACGTGAACGTCTTCGTCTTCGATACCGAGGTCTACTCCAACACGGGCGGCCAGGCATCCAAGGCTTCCAACATCGGTCAGGTCGCGCAGTTCGCTGCCGCCGGCAAGACCACCAAGAAGAAGTCCCTTGCCGAGATCGAGATGTCCTATGGCTACGTCTACGTCGCGCAGGTCGCCATGGGCGCCAACCCGATGCAGACCCTCAAGGCAATCTCCGAGGCCGAGGCCTATGACGGCCCGTCGCTGATCATCGGCTACAGCCCCTGCGAGATGCACTCCATCGCCCACGGCGGAATGATGCACGCCCAGGAAGAGATGAAGAAGGCAGTCGACTGCGGCTACTGGAACCTCTTCCGCTTCAACCCCTCCGCACCCGAGGGCAAGAAGTTCACGCTCGACTCCAAGGAGCCGAAGGGCGGCTACCAGGAGTTCCTGATGAACGAGGCTCGCTACAGCCGTCTGACCCGCGAGTTCCCCGATCGCGCGAAGGAGCTCTTCTCCGAGAACGAGGAAGCCGCTATGGCACGCTACGAGCACCTGCTCAAGCTCAAGGCGATGTACGCGGACGCCTAGGGGAGAAGTACAGACTCCCTCTAGCAGCTAGCTAGACCAGCCGGTCGTGGCGAGAGCCACGGCCGGCTCTTTTGTGCCGAGGGAAGGCGGCCGGCTCCGGGCTACCGCGGCGCACCCGGGACGTGGCCGCAAGCGCGGGAGCGCGTTCCTCTTGCCCGACGGAAGCCCCTGACCCCAAGGCGTGCCTTGCGCTACCCTTTGTGATGATCACGAGGACATGGAATCACGATCGACCTTTGGAGGCATGGCAATGGCAGAGAAGAGCTTCTGCATCAAGGCGAGGGGATACTTCCTACCGTCCGGCTATCGCGACGGAGGCTACCTGAACGTTCGGGACGGCGTCATCGAGGGCGTGGCCGACGAACCCGGCCAGGGCCTGGAGGTCGTGGACCTTGGCGACGCGACCGTGGCGCCGGGCTTTGTGGACACGCACATCCACGGGTACGCCGACCACGACTTCATGGATTGCGACACCAAGGGCAACCACGAGATCCTGAGGGCACTTGCGCGCAAGGGGACCACGTCCATCCTCGCGACCACGCTGACGGCCTCGACCGAGGCGATCTACGAGTCGTGCGCGGCCATCGCGAAGACGGTGGACGAGCGTGAGGACGACTCGGCGGAGGCGCGCATCCAGGGCATCTTCCTGGAGGGGCCGTTCTTCACGGAGAAGCACAAGGGTGCGCAGAACGCGGCTTACCTGTGCCCACCGAGCCTCGACAAGCTTTCCGGCTGGCAGAAGTCTGCGCGGGGGCTCATCCGCAAGAGCGCCATCGCGCCGGAGTACGAGGGTGCCGTCGAGTACGTTCGCGGTGCGGCCAAGATGGGCGTGAGGGTGGCGCTGGGCCACTCGGACGCGACCTGCGAGCAGGGGCGTAGGGCCGTGGACGCCGGCGCCAACGTCTTCGTGCACACGTACAACGGCATGAGCGGCCTGCACCACCGCATGCCGGGCCTGGTGGGCTGCGCGATGACGACGGACAACACCTACGCCGAGGTCATCAGCGACGGTCTGCACGTGAGGCCCGAGGCCATCGACGTGCTGGTGCGTGCCAAGGGCTGGGACGAGGTGGCCCTGGTGAGCGACTGCCTGCGCTGCGGCGGCATGCCCGACGGCGACTACATGCTGGGCGAGCTGCCCATCGTGCTCAAGGGCGGCGTGGCGCGCCTGCGCGACGAGGGCAACATCGCCGGTTCCGTGCTCACGCTGGGCAAGGCCGTCAGGAACATCGTGGACTGGGGCATCGAGTCGCTCGAGCACGCCGTGGCGATGGCGACGATCGTCCCCGCGAGGTCCGCGGGCATAGACGACCGCTGCGGCGAGATCCTGCCCGGGCGTGCGGCGGACCTGGTGGTGCTTGGCACGGACCTTGGCGTCAAGGCGACCTACATTGGCGGCGTGAAGGTGGCGTAGCGGCACGCTGCGCATGACGCAACCGAGCGAGCTTCCCTGGCCCCCGGCATACGTCGGGGGCCAAACTTGTGCGCCTAGGCTGGGATGGGGCATGGGCGATGGATGGGATAATCCTGCGTCAACCCCCAAGATGGGACGCCGCAGGCGGTTGGCAGGGTGCCGCGAGTGGTTGAGCACGTCCTTCTCGCCAGTTTGACAATTATAAGTAATGAAAAGAAAATATTGATAGAAATCGTAATTTGCCAGCAATGATTATGACTACAACGAGACGGTTTAGTGTCGATTAGGGGCAATGGAACCCGGATAAACTGGAACTCGCGACGGCAGCTCGCCACCATGGATGTCGAGCAAGGCCGGGCACGACCCCGGCGCGGAAGGCGGCCGCGGAAGGTCGCTCGGGACACGAGGAGAAGGAGTTCCAACATGGCAATGCCCAAGGATTTCATCGACACCAACGACTTCACCAAGGAGCAGCTGCTCGCGATCGAGGACCTTGGCCTCGCGATGAAGAAGGCCATCAAGGTTGACGGTTACTATCCCCACCTGCTGCGCAACAAGTCCCTCGGTATGATCTTCCAGCAGGTGTCCACGCGCACCCGCGTCTCGTTCGAGACGGCAATGACCGACCTCGGCGGCCACGGCGAGTTCTTTGGGCCTGGCACCATCCAGCTGGGCGGCCACGAGTCCCTGGGCGACACCGCCCGCGTCATGGGCTCGCTGCTCGACATCATGATGGCGCGCGTGAACCGTCACGCCGACGTCGAGGGCCTGGCCAAGGGGTCCGCGGCTCCCGTCATCAACGGCATGTCCGAGTACAACCACCCCACCCAGGAGATGGGCGACCTGATGACGATGCTCGAGAACCTGCCCGAGGGCAAGAAGATCGAGGACTGCAAGCTCGCCTTCATCGGCGACGCGACGCAGGTCTGCGTGTCGCTCATGTTCATCTGCTCCATCATGGGCATGGACTTTGTGCAGTTTGGCCCCAAGGGCCACACCATCCCCGACGGCGCCCTTCACGTTGGCACGCCCGAGGAGCGCAAGGCCTTTGGTGACCACCTGATGGCCGTCGGCAAGGCCAACTGCCAGAAGTCTGGCGGCACCATCACGATCTCCGACGACATCGAGTCCATCAAGGGCGCCGACTTTGTCTACACCGACGTCTGGTACGGCCTGTACGACCAGGAGGAGTCTGGCGCTTCCTACATGGACGTCTTCTATCCCAAGTATCAGGTGACCATGGACCTCATGAACGCAGCTGGCCCCAACTCCAAGTTCATGCACTGCCTGCCCGCCACCCGCGGCGAGGAGGTCGTGGACGAGGTCATGGACGACCCCGAGCGCTCCCTCTGCTGGGTCGAAGCGGAGAACCGCAAGCACTCCATTCGCGCTCTGCTCGCGGCGCTTGGTCCTCGCACCCCGCTGAACGACGGGGGCGTCGACTACTCCGCCAAGGACGAGCTGCACGCCGCCCTGAAGAGGATTGACGAGCTGCAGAAGTAGGCCAGACGATTCCCGGCCTTTACACGAGGCGCTAAGGCTGGGGAGACCTGTTCTTCTCCCCAGCTGTTCTATAAGTTTCCGTCATGAGGTATTTGGAGGTTTTGCAATGCGTACCATTACCGAGTCTGAGTCCACCCCGAGGGCCGACGGCTTCCACATGCCTGCCGAGTTCGCCCCGCAGGACCGCGTCTGGATGGGCTGGCCACACCGCACCGACACCTGGGCCTTTGGCGCCAAGCCCGCGCAGAGGCAGTATGCCGCCATCGCCCGTGCAATCTCTGAGTTCACGCCCGTCGTCATGTGCGTCAACGAGGTCGACTACGCCAACGCCAAGAAGGTCTTCGAGAACGACGAGAACGTCCTCGTGCTCGAGATGACCACCGATGACGCGTGGTTCCGTGACACCGGCGCAACCTTCGTCGTGAACGGCAAGGGCGAGAAGCGCGCGAACAACTGGCACTTCAACGCATACGGCGGACTGGTTGATGGCCTGTACTTCCCGTGGCGCTCCGACGACGAGATCGCCCTCAAGATGGCCGAGTTCGCCGGCTGCCGCACCTATCGTCCCGATGACATGATCCTCGAGGGCGGCTCCATCACTGTCGACGGTGAGGGCACGCTCGTCGTGACCGACCAGTGCCTGCTCTCCCCGGGTCGCACCTGCTCCGCCGTCATGGCTGAGGAGGAGGACGAGGACACCATCTGGCCCAAGTACGCCCGCAAGTTCGAGCCCTGGAGCGAGGAGCTTCGCGAGTACATGACCGAGCACCTCAAGGAGTACCTGGGCGTCGACAAGGTCATCTGGGTCAAGGAAGGCATCGACCCCGAGGAGACCAACGGCCACATCGACGACGTCGCGACCTTTATTGCACCTGGCGTCATGGCCTGCATCTGGTCCGACGATCCCGACTACCCCTTCTACCGTCAGTGCCACGCCGCGTATGAGACGCTCTCCAACGCGACCGACGCCAAGGGCCGCAAGCTCAAGGTCTACAAGCTCCCGATGCCGGTGAAGCCGCTCTACATGACGCAGGAGGCCTGCGACTCCATCGACGTGGACGAGGCTGCCGAGCCGCGCGTCCCCGACGAGCCGCTGATCGCCTCCTACATGAACTACCTGGTTACCAACCACGGCGTCATCACCCCGCAGTACGGTGACGAGAACGACCAGCTCGCCGTCGACACCCTCCAGAAGATCTACGACGAGACCTGGGGCAAGGACGTCTACAAGGTCGTGGGCGTCAAGTCCGACCAGGTCGTCTATGGTGGCGGCAACATCCACTGCATCACGCAGCAGGAGCCCTCTGCCTAGGCGAAAACTACGTCCCAACGGATGAGATAGGCGTATGGCGGGGCGCCCTTGTGGTGGCGCCCCGCATCCGTAAGGCCTCCGTGCTCGCGCAAGGGCGTGCGTGCGGAACCGACCCAATGTGAAAGGACGAAGGCATGGCTGGCAAAAAGAAATTTAGCCTGTTCGACGCTGTCATGAACATGATCTGCGTCGTCTTCGTTGCCGAGGCAGCGGCACCCGCAGCCGCTATCGGCAACTCGCAGTACTTCTGGTGGATTTTCCTGATCATCGCGTTCCTCGTGCCCTACGGCATGATCGTGTCCGAGCTTGGATCCACCTATCCCGACGACGAGGGAGGCGTCTATGACTGGGTCAAGCGCGCCTTCGGCAAGAAGGCCGCGGGATTCACGGCATGGTCCTACTGGGTTAACTTCCCCCTCTGGATCGCTTCGCTCGCCCTTGTCTTCCCCAGCACCATCAGTACCCTCACGGGCGTTACGCTGAGTCCCATCGTTTCCTTCCTGATCGAATGCGCATTCATCTGGATCGTCATCTTCGTGGCCTTCTCCAAGGCATCGGATTCTGCCTGGCTCATGAACCTGGGCGCCATCTGCAAGGTGGGCTTGGCCCTGCTTCTGGGCATCCTTGGCTTCATGTATATGTCCCAGCATGGCAATGCCAACGCAGGCCCCGTCAGCTCCTACTTCCCCAACTTCTCTGACACCAACTCCATCACCTACCTGTCCATCATCCTCTTCAACTTCATGGGCTTCGAGGTGCTGGCTACCTATACCGACGAGATGGAGTCCCCCCAGAAGCAGATTCCTCAGGCCATCGTGGTCTCCGGTATCGCCATCGCGGTCGTTTACCTGATCTCCGCCTTCGGCATCGGAGTCGCCATCCCGGTCAAGGACCTCTCCACGGACTCGGGCATTTCCGATGCGCTGGCCGTTATGGTGGGCACCGGCTCCCCGATCTTCCTCGTTGCCAACATCGTTTTCCTCTTCACGCTCTTCGGCAACATGGTCTCCTGGTCCCTCGGCGTCAACATGGTCGCCGCCGAGTCTGCCAAGGATAACAACCTGCCTTCCTTCATGGGCTACATGGATCCCAAGACCGGGATGCCCAACGGTGCCGATATCACCAACGGCGTTGTCGCCACGATCCTCTGCGCCATCTCGGCGTTTACTGGCTTCGACTTTTGGGTCCTCTTCGCCGCGCAGATCGTCTTCCTGCTCCTGGCCTATGTCCCCATGTTCCCGGCCTTCCTGAAGCTCCGCAAGATCGACCCCGATCGCGAGCGTCCCTTCAAGGTTCCCGGCAAGGGTGCTGGCCTCAAGGTCATTACCTATCTGCCCGTCGTTCTTCTCATCCTCTCCGTCATCGCCACGGCCGTGCCCCTCAATGGGTCTGCAGCCGAGGTAGATGGCAAGATGCCCATCCTCATCCTCACGATCGTCCTCCTCGTCGTCGGCGTCGCACTCATGGCTGTGCTTAACAGGCTCCATGGCGAAGGCGACAAGGCGACCGAGAAGGCTTAGGCTAAAAAGCCTGGCTAAACACCTTTGTGGCCCTGCGTCTGCCCGTCGGCGCAGGGCCCTTCTTTTTGGAAGGAGAGGAACCTTCGATGCAGGTGAAGAAGTTCTCCCTGATAGACGTG
>NZ_JBJEHW010000184.1:0-8867 GCF_051876455.1 Parafannyhessea sp. | reverse complement strand
ACGTGCTGGCGTCCGACCCCGAGCCGTCCTTCCCACCGCCTGTCTTGCACCCCGTTGCGGCAACGGCTGACCCAGCGGCAAGCACCAGCGCCAGCAGCACGGCCATCCCGCGCCTACGCGCCACGACTTTGCGTTGCCTTTCCGCCAACGGTGCCTCCCCAGGGTGCCCGATCTTCTCCTTTCAATTATCTATCAGCTCCGCGCGGGCGAGAAGGACTACCTGGGTTGCCGTGGCCCGGCCGTTCCCGGCTTCGCGTTTGCGCTCCGGAGGCCCAAGCGCGATCCTGGTGCAGATAGTTGAAAGAAACCCGGAAGGACGAGCATGCTGGAACCAGGTCTGTACGAGCAAACCGTCAGCAAGGGGCTGAGGAAGCAGCTCGAATCCGCGTCGGACGTGCTCAAGTCCGAAACCCTGAGCATCGAAGCGGAAGAGGCCCCAAAGATCCTGGCAGAATACGTTGCCTCCGTCGCCAAGGATGCGCTCGAGCGGCAGGGTGAACGTAGCAACGACTCGCTTCAGAGTCAGGTGTCCCTTGTCAACAAGATGATCGGCGCCCTGGACTCCTCCGAGGACGACCTGGTGGATGACCCGACAGATGACCTTGTGGACGAGTCCCACTCCCAGCTGCTCTCGCTCGTGCCAAAGGTTGGGACGCTCCGTGGTGTGGCCAAGGCGGGCCTACCTCGGCCCGAGACCCCCATGGCGCAGAGCTCGCTCTTCACGGGTGAACGGCGCGAGCCCTCCATGGCGTCGGAGCTCAAGAAGGAGATCGCCTCCGCGGACCGCATCGACATGCTCGTCTCGTTCATCAAGTGGTCTGGCCTGCGCATCATCCTGCCCGAGCTGGAGGACTTCGCGAACAGGGGCGGCGTGCTCCGCGTCATCACGACCTCATATATAGGTGCGACGGACGTGAAGGCGATAGACGCGCTGAGCAAGCTGCCAAACACGCAGGTTAGGGTCTCGTACGACACCAAGGGAACGCGGCTGCACGCCAAGGCCTACGTCTTCCATCGCAAGACGGGGTTCACGACCGCCTACGTGGGCTCGTCCAACCTGTCGAACCCCGCGATGACCAGCGGGCTCGAGTGGAACGTCAAGGTCGCCCAGCGCGAGCTGCCCGACACGATGGACAAGATCCACGCGACCTTTGATACGTATTGGGAGTCGAACGACTTCGAGCAGTACGACGAAAGCCAGCACGACCGCTTTGTGGAGGCGGTCAAGCGCGAGCGGGGCGAGAAGAACTCGAGCGACCTCGTGTACTTCTTCGACCTGCGGCCGTATCCCTTCCAACGTGAGATCCTCGACAAGCTCCGTGCGGAGCGCGAGGTGGGCCAACACTGGTGTAACCTCGTCGTCGCGGCGACGGGCACGGGCAAGACGGTCATCTCCGCCTTCGACTACAAAGACTTCTGCACCCGCTACCGGGATGGAAGGCGCGCCCGCATGCTCTTCGTGGCGCATCGCGAGGAGATCCTCAAGCAGGCGCTCGCCACCTACCGGAGCGTCCTGCGCGATGCGAACTTTGGCGATCTTCTTGTTGGCACGTATGCGCCGGAGTCCCTCGACCACCTCTTCGCGTCCATCCAGTCCGTCAACTCGCACGGGCTCACAGACACCCTGCCTCCCGACTACTACGACTACATCGTGGTGGACGAGTTCCATCACGCTCCCGCACCGTCCTACCAGCGGCTTCTCACGCACTTCTCGCCCAAGGTCCTCCTGGGGCTTACGGGCACGCCAGAGCGTATGGACGGCAAGAGTGTGCTCCCATGGTTCGACAACAGGGTCGCCGCGGAGATTCGGCTGCCCGAGGCCATCGACCGCAAGCTGCTCTGCCCCTTCCAGTACTTTGGCGTGACGGACGAGGTCGACCTGAGCCGGCTTAGGTGGTCGCGCGGCGGCTACGAGACGTCGCAGCTCGAGGACGTCTATGTCTTCCAGGAGCACCAGGCCAGGCAGCGTGCGGAGGCGATCATCCGCGCGGTCGACAGGTACGTGACAGACATCGCGGACGTGAAGGGCATCGGTTTCTGCGTCTCGGTCAGGCACGCGGAGTTCATGGCGCAGCAGTTCAACATACACGGCATCAAGTCCGTCTCCGTCACGGGCCAGACGCCCGAGGCCCAGCGCGACGCAGCCAAGCGACAGCTTGCCACGGGCGAGGTCAAGTTCGTCTTCACGGTGGACGTCTACAACGAGGGCGTCGACATCCCCGAGGTCAACACGGTGCTGTTCCTGCGCCCGACGGACTCGCTCACGATCTTCCTGCAGCAGCTCGGCCGCGGCCTCCGCCTCTCGGAGGGCAAGGACTGCCTGACCGTGCTCGACTTCATCGGCCAGCAGAACAAGCGCTACGACTTCGAGTCCAAGCTCTCCGCGCTGCTCTCCAACACGCATCGGGCCACCGCGCGCGAGGTCAAAGCGGGCTTCCCCTCCGTCCCCAAGGGCTGCTACATCCACCTCGAGAAGGTCGCCGCCAGCTATGTGCTCGAGAACATCCGCCAGTCCTATGGTGCCAAGTCCGGCCTGCTCATGCGCATCGGCACGTTTACCGAGGACACGGGCCTCGAGCTCACGCTGACCAACTTCCTCACGGCGACCGGCCTCGACCCCAAGGTCATCTTCGCGAGGTACAGCTTCTCGCGCCTGTGCGTCGACGCGGGCGAGAAGGACGACTTCCACGACCCGGACGAGGAACTCCTGACTAAGGCCCTCGCGCGTATCTGCTCCATAGACTCGCGACGCTGGATCAGGTTCCTGCTTGACGCGCTGCCTCACATCGTCGCAGGAAGTACGGATTTTGATGCAAATCAGTTGCGGTGGCTGCGCATGCTCCAGGTGACGCTGCAACCCAAGGCGACCGAGACGGAGTTGCGCGACAACACGATTGCAGCCCTCCGTAAGCTGATGGGAAGCAACCCGACCATGTTCGCGGAGATCCGCGAGCTGCTGCAGTACAACCTGGATCACATCGACTTTGTGGACGATACCGTCGACCCTGGCTTCGACTGCCCGCTCGACCTGCACTGCCAGTACACGCGCGACCAGATATTCGTGGGACTCGACTACCTGAACCCCGGTGTCGTGCGCCAGGGTGTCAGGTGGCTGCCCGACAAGAAGTGCGACGTGCTCATTAACACGCTCAACAAGTCTGAGAAGGACTACTCGCCCTCGACCATGTACGAGGACTATTCCATCAGCGAGAGCCTCTTCCACTGGCAGAGCCAGAGCACCACGAGCGACGCGAGCCAGACGGGTCAGCGCTACATACATCACAGGGAGAAGGGAACGAAGGTCCTTCTCTTCGTGAGGGAGTTCAAGACGGATATGGCTGGAACGGCACCCTTCACCTTCCTGGGGCTGGTCGACTACGTGTCGCACGAGGGCTCGAGGCCGATGAACATCATCTGGCACCTCGAGAGGCCCATGCCCGCGAAGTTCCTGCGCAAGTCGAACAGGCTGGCAAGCTAGGGATTCGGCAGGGGAGGCACGCTCTTCTCGCCCAAGGCCACACGTCGCGCGGTCGGTTACGACGCCTTGCGCTGTGCCGACTGGAAGAGCTCGAAGCGCATGTAGAGAAGGTCGTCGTCTGGCGCGTCGGCTCCCGTCGGGAGGCTTATGGGCCGATCTGCGAGGCTGCGATACGAGGAGTCCATGAGCCGATCGGAGAGGCGAAGGATGTGCGTCTCTGGCTCGATGGAGAGCAGATTGGCGTCGTAGAGGATGTGGATGTCCGCACGCAGGAGCATGCCATTGTTGACGATCTGGCTGTTTGCGCCGCGGTACGGATCGATGTGCGCCGCCTGCAGCGCCTCCGGGACGTTCGCGTGCGTGACTGGACAGGTTCCCTGGTAGGCACCTATGAGCGCGTTGCGGAAGTCGCCCTGGCGCTTGCGCGCGATGGTTGTTAGGTAGCGCTTGACGCGATCGTCCTTGTTGGCGGATATCTGGCGCTTGAGGCGCTCGAGCTCCTCCTCCTGCTCCGGGGTGAGCTCCGAGGGCTTGATCAGGTAGAACTCGTGCGAGGCGTCGGTCTGCGCGTTGACTGGGCCATGGACGACGAAGGAATCGGTCTCGGCGTTGTATTGCTCCACGAACGCGAGGCCGAGGACCGTGTAGCCCGAGTCCGCCTGGTTCTTGACCATGACGCCGACCGGCACGCCGTCCTCGAGGTTATTCATGAGGTTCTGGGTCGACTGGTCGGTCAGGCGCTTGCCGGGAGTCGTCCGGTGTGCCTTATAGTCGAGGATCCACGTGCCGTCCGGGCGAGGAACGACGTCCTTGTCGGCGTAGTACCTCTGTCCCTCGGAGTGAATGGAGAGCGCGTACTTTCGCTTGTCTGCGCCTCGCGAGGGGAGCCCGGCGTAGTTGGGCGAGTGGATGCCGCGCTGGGAGGCAAGCTTGATCGGGAGGTTGGCGGCCATTGGTTCGTCGCCACGTGGCAGACGGGGGATCTGCCGACCCTCGTACTCGACGAAGCGCTGGTAGGCGAGGACGAACTCCGGAGGCACGAGAGTCTTGGCGCGCTTGAGCGAGAGCGCGTTGACGTCGCAGTCGTATATGAGAGGCTCGTCCAACATGCAATCAAGGTACACCATCGGGGCAGAGGGGGCACGTCCTTCTCGCCCGGACGGGATGGTTGGTGGCGCCGGAGCGGGGCATAATCGTGTGTGGGTGGCGCGATTGCGCCAAGCTGGGAGGCCTTGGTATGTCGGACGTGCGAGCGAGTGGTTTCGGGACGGACGCGGGCGGTTCCGTGGAGGCGATCGAGCGCATGCTAGCGCGGCCGCGCGACGAGGTCGTGCGCGAGTGCAAGCGCTACGTGGTGGGCCAGGACTCTGTGCTCGAGGAGGTCGTGGGGCTGACGTACTCGTGCCTGCAGCGCATGGAGATGCGCGCCCGCGGCGTGGACGACCTGGACCTTCCGCGTGCCTGCGCGTTCATGCTGAGCGGCAGCACGGCGAGCGGCAAGAGCTTCATCATGAAGGTAGTTGCAAAGGTGATGGGGCTGGAGCTCGTGAGCATCGACTGCAGCGGCATCACTGGTGCCGGTTGGGTTGGCGACTCCGTGAGCAGCGAGCTGCGTCGCGTGGCCGGCGTGATGGGTCGCGGCGACGGCCGGCCCGTGCTGGCGTTTTGGGACGAGGCCGACAAGCTGGTCCGCAAGACGCGCGAGGGCGGCCGGAGCTTTGACAGCCAGGGTAACTTCCTGAAGCTTCTGGACGGCGGGAGCCTGGAGCTTGCGCCCGAGGCGCAGGGCCAGCACGAGGTGACGCTCGACGCGGGCCGCGTGCTGAACGTGTTTGCGGGTGCCTTCATGGGGATAGAGGACATTGTGCGCAAGCGCCTGCTTTCGGGCGGGCTTGCGGTTGCCGGGGATGGCAGCAAGGTGGCGCCGGGGCTCTTGACCCCCGACGAGCTGCGCTCACGCATGAACCTGCAGGACCTGGTGAGCTGGGGCTTCATGCCCGAGTTTGTGGGGCGCTTTGGCGCCGTGGTGTGCGTGCCCTCGCTCTCTTGCGAGAGCCTGCGGCGGATCGTGAAGGGCTCCGAACGCAGCCTGGAGCGTCGCGTGAGCAACCTCCTGGGTGCGGGGCGCGACTTTAGGATCACGGACGATGCCGCCGAGAAGATCGCGCACGAGGCCCACGCGAGCGGTCTGGGCGCGCGCCGCATCGACCAGATAGCCAATCACTTTGAGGCCGAGGCCACGGTGCGCCTGCACGCGGACCCCGACGTGAACCGCGCGACCCTGGGCGTGGGCGACGACGGGAAGCTCTGCCTTGCGTTTGACTTTGACGACGACGTGGCCGGGGAGGTTCCCGTGGAGGTGGCCGCCTCGGACGACGGCGAGGCGGAGCCTGCCGGTGCGGACGGCCTGCCCGAGGAGGCGAGCCGCTTTGAGCCCAACGAGCGGCTGATTTCCGCAGTTGACGGGGCCGTTGCCGGCGCGCGCTGGGACGAGGCCGCCGCGACGCCCGAGGGCCGCGAGCTGCTGGCGAGGCGTCTGGCGCACTACCGGCGCTGGCGCGTGCGCGACGCCCGGAGCGTGACGGGCGCGGAGCTGCTGCTCGAGGCCGTGATCGGCTACCTTGCCGTGAACCGCGACCCGGACATGAGGCAGACGTTGGGCAACGTGTGCGCGCTGCTGCGCTTTGCCGGCATTCACATGCGCGACGGGTGGACGTACCTGGACACGTTCTTCTTTGGGCGCGTGGAGGTGTGCGGGCTGCGCGGCCTGGAGGAGCGCGCGTGCTCTGACCCCGCGTACTGCAGCTGCGACGCCGTGCGCGCGCTGAGCTGCTACCGCCGCTACCTGGAGCTTCCGCAGGAGGTTCGGGCGGAGGCGGCCAAGCTGGCGGAGGCTCGCGCCGAGGACGCGGCCGGCTCCGAGCGCGAGGCGGCGTGGCTGCGCGCGGACATCAACGCCGTGGCGGACGCCGTGGACAAGGAGGGCTTTGGCGGGGCGCCGCTGATCTTTTAGCCCTGGGTAAGCATGCGGTTGCCTGATGTGAAAAGTGGCTGGTACGGGGGCACGTTCTTCTCGCCCAGAGTGTATGATGGGGCACAATGCGGCCCCGGAGCTGGGAGGCGTCCGTGAACCTGAGGCAACTGGAGTACTTTGTGGCCGTGGCAGAGGAGCACAAGATCACCGCCGCGGCGAAGCGCCTGCACATCACGCAGCCGCCGCTCTCGCACGAGATCGCCTCGCTCGAGGGCGAGCTGGGCGTGAGGCTGTTTGTGCGTCGGCCGCGCGGCGTGGACCTGACGGACGCGGGGCGCGTGCTGTACTCCCGCGCGACGACGATCCTGGGGCTGTGCAGCTCGACCGCGCGCGAGGTCTCCGACGTGGGGCTGGGGCGCGAGGGGACGCTCTCCGTGGGGATCATCAGCTCGTCCGGCGGGCAGGTGCCCAACGAGCAGATGCTTCCGCTGGTGGACGACTACCCCAAGCTGAGCCTGGACCTTCGCGAGGGCAACACGTACGAGGTGCTGGAGATGCTGCGCCGCCGCGTGGTGGAGTTGGGCGTGGTGCGCACGCCGTTTGCCGACGACGGCCTGACCTGCCACTACGCCGAACCCGAGCCGATGGCGGCCATCATTCCGCCCAACATGGCGTGCGGGGACCGCGACGGCGTGGTGAGCCTGGACGAGCTGGCTGGCAAGCCGCTGGTGATCTACCGGCGCTTTGAGAAGCTGCTGCGGAGCCTGTTTGACGGCAGGGGGCTGCACGAGTTTGTGGCCTGCGTGAACGACGACGCGCGCACGACGTGCGTGTGGTCGGCCAAGGGGTTTGGCATCGGGCTGGTGCCGGAGTCCTTCCTGTCCTTGGTGAACCTGGGATCCGCCACCGTGAAGCGCGTGGAGGAGGACGCCCTGACGACCCGCATGGCCGTGGTGTGGCCGGAGGACAGGGAGCTCTCCCCGCTGGCGCGCCGGTTTGTGGACATGTTCGACGCGGCGTACGCGACGGGGGAGTGAGGCGCGGGGCCGCGGGAGCGGTGACAGCGGGCTTGCGGCCGCGAATCGATATACAGAGACGCCCGCCCGGACGAGGTGATGTCCGGGCGGGCGCTTGTTTGGAGGGCAGGTTGGTGCCTCGCACTGCGGGGCTGGGGCCGGTTAGGCCTCGAGCTTCGTGCCGCAGTGGGAGCAGAACTCGGCGTCGGCCGCGAGCGTGACGCCGCAGTTGGGGCAGGTCTTGGCGTCGGCATCGGAATCGGCATCGGAGGACGTGGCGGCCGCATTCTGGGTCGCGGTTGCCTGCGACGTGGCACCGTCCTTCTCGCCCGGGACCTCCTCCATGCCCTCGCGCACGTTCTTGACCGTCTGGCCGAGGGCAGTGCCCAGCTTGGGAAGGTTCTTGGGCCCGAACAGCACGACGCAGACTAGGACGATGAGGATGAGTTCGGGCGCGCCCATTCCGAGAATCATGTGATGCCTCCTGTGATTGGCGTTTCTTCTGCAGAAAAATGTAAGCGCTTCCGCACGATATGAAAAATACAAGTTAGGTGACGTTCCCATATGCAGGATGTATGGGACGCGAACTATGGGATGCGGACCGCCATAACGCCGTGGCCGAGCGGGGCTGCGGGGTGGCCTGGCGGGTGGAACCTGGGTTGCGGTGTCTGGCGCCTCGCGTTTATCCAATGGTTGAAACGCATCAATATATGAATAGCAAACAGGTTGGACGGTATGTGTCCAAGTTGTTTGAATACGGACTAAATTATTAAAAATGACCAGTTAGATATGGACGTTAGCTTTGTCTTGCCGCTTGTAAGAAATGGTTGCCATTGGCCGCGTTCGAGCGTTGAAATTGCAATTTTTGGGAAGTTCTACTTGCAGGTGTCACATCACGGTTATGAGGCAGGGGGAATTCCCATGTTCGTCACGTTCATCACTCCCGCGTCCTGGTTACGCAGGCTTCCGGCCTATCGGTGGGGCGCGCACGTGTACGGCACGCCCGATTCCATCACCGGGCCGCTGATCCTGGCAGGTATGGCAAAGCGCGCGGGCAATCACGTGGAGGCATACGAGGAGCTGAACGGCGACTTCGACATGGACCGGCTGCTGCGGGAGACCGACGTCCTGTCCCTGTACACCATGACGTCGAACGCGCCGCGCGCCTACGAGCTGGCCGACCTGTTCCACGAGAAGGGCCACGCCCGCGTGCTGATAGGCGGCATGCACGCGACGGCCATGCCCGAGGAGGCGGCCAAGCACGCCGACCAGGTGCTCGTGGGTGAGGGAGAGGGCACGTTCATGGACGTGCTCGAGGGCCGCATCACGGACAGGATCGTGCACTGCAAGCCCGTGTGCGACCTGGACTCGCTGCCGTGGCCCGACTACTCGGTGCTGA
>NZ_JBJEHW010000183.1:0-1924 GCF_051876455.1 Parafannyhessea sp. | reverse complement strand
TGTGTATATCTAGGATTGGAGCCCGCATGAAGAAGACCACCAAGAACGTCCTTTCCGTCACGGGAGCCATTGCGGGCATCGCCGCCGCAGCGGGCGGCTTCGAGCTGTGGTCGCGCACCAAGTTCGGGCGCTCCGGCGCCGCCACCGCCGCGGAGGGGGCGATTCGCGCCACGGGCTTCCGCAACGTGGTGCTCGGCCGCGACCTGGGCCGCTACGACGACTTTGTGGAGAAGAGCCGCGTCCAGAACGAGCGCGAGTACCAGATCCCGTCGTGGCTGCACCTGCGCTCGCTCGTGTTCGAGGAGACCTCGGACGGGATGAAGATCTATCACGTGGGCACCACGGGCAAGAACGAGCACGCGGTGCTCTACCTGCACGGCGGCGGCTACGTGTGCCAGATCACGCCCGCGCACTGGCGCTTTATAGACAAGCTGTGCCAGGAGACCGGCGCGGAGGTCGTGGTGCCCATCTACCCGCTGGCGCCCGAGCACGACTACGACGAGGCGTACACCCTGCTCACGAGCCTGTACGGGGAGCTCTGCCGCCGCTACGGGGCGGACGCCATCACGCTCATGGGCGACTCCGCGGGCGGCGCGCTGGCGCTGGGCCTGGCGGAGAGCCTGCCGCAGAGCAACATGGAACAGCCGGCCAACCTGGTGCTCATCAGCCCGGAGCTGGACCTCTCCATGCGCAACCCCAAGATCGCGGACTACTTTGACAAGGACCCGATGCTCGCGCCGTGGGGCGTGGCGCAGATGGGCGACCTCTGGGCCGACGGGGACGAGGTTAGCAACTTCCGCCTGAGCCCCAAGAACGGCGACGTGAGCCAGCTGCGGAACGTCCTTCTGCTGGCCGGTACGCGCGAGATCTACTACCCGGACTGCGCGGAGTTTGCCCAGAAGCTCGTGACCGCGGGCGTCCCCTCCGACCTGGTGATCGGCAAGGGGATGAACCACAACTGGCCGCTCCTGCCCATCCCGGAGGCGCGCAAGGCACGCAGGCGCATAGCGGAGTGCGTGCTGCGCAAGGTCAACTAGGGCACGCGGCGGGTCCCATCCGGCCCGCCCGCGCGACGCGTCCACGCGGTGGCACGCCTCCCCCGCCCGCGAGGGTGGGGTCCCTTGGCCGTGCCAAACGCCCCAACGCCGCACGAACCGCATAGCACCATGGCACCACATCGCACCACAGCGTCACTCAAACGAACCACCGGCCGCACGCCACGCGCGCGGCTAAACGATAGGAAGGCCCACCACCATGCCCAGAATCACCCCAGGCAACCGCCTGTACCTGTACCGCCTGTTCAAGAACCAGATCGGCGTTGGCAAGCAGGAGCGCGCGCAGCGCTTTGGGGAGGTGCTGAGCGAGGACGACATCGACCCGGAGGACCTGGGCTGCGACGACGTGAACGCGCTGCTCGAGGCGCTTGACGACATGATCAAGCTCACGGTGTTCAAGCGCGGTCGCGTGTACGCGACGCTGCAGGTCAACGAGGAGTTCGAGAAGGCCCTGGAGGCCGCGAGCCACCCCGCCCCCAAGGAGAAGTCATCCGGCGGCAAGTCCTGGAAGCACAACAAGAAGGCGTCCAAGCTCCCCAAGCCGGCAAAGCCGCGCCACCGCAAGCCCAAGGCGCAGCCACAGTCCGAGGCGGAGGCCAAGGCCGAGGTCAAGCCCGAGCCGGAGGCGCAGGCCCCGGCAGAGGCCCAGCCGCAGGCGCAAGCCCAGCCGGAAGAGAAGGCAAAGGCCGAGGCCGCGGCCGAGCAGCAGGCAGAGGCAACGGCGGAGCAGCAGACCCAGCTGGAGCCGCAGGCCGCGGAGCCCGCGGGTGAGAAGGACGCGGCGCCCCAGCAGGAGCCGGCTGCCAACGCCGAAGCGGCGCCGGAGCCCGCGGCCGCGATCGTCGCACGCTCGAGGTCGAGTGATGCGG
>NZ_JBJEHW010000182.1:0-36662 GCF_051876455.1 Parafannyhessea sp. | reverse complement strand
TGGGGATTGCTAGGGCGGTGTTCTTCGGGCGTTGCGGGAGCTACACGGTGTGGATGCGGATCTCGTCGTAGCGCTCCGCGCCGTGCGGGGTCACGTCCTCTGCGGGGCGACCGACGGCGATCAGGCAGAAGGGCGTCAGGTCGTCCGGCAGGCCGAGTGTGGCGCGGACCTTCTCCTCGCGGTCGCGAACGGGGTTGATCGCCATCCAGACGGCGCCCAGGCCCAGGTCCGTTGCCTCGAGCAGCATGTTCTGGGTCGCGGCAGCCATGTCGAGTGGCGCGCACTCGGGAAAGCGCACGTTCTGCCTGAAGCAGGGAACCACCACGAGGGGCGCCTTGGCGGCGGCAAGCGCGTAGGGCGACGCCTTGGAAAGCGCGGCGCGCGCCTCGTCGTCCCACACGAGGTAGAACTCCCACGGCTGCTGGTTGCCTGCCGAGGGCGCGGACATCGCGGCGTGGAGAAGGGCCTCAGCCTCAAAGGACGTGACCTTCTCGCCCGTGAAGTTGCGCACGCTCGCGCGCCGGTACATCGTGTCGAGCGATGCCATGCTACTCGCCGTCCTCGGCAAGGTCCTCGTCGGGCACGTAGTCGGTCAGGCAGGCGTCCAGCTTGGCGATGATGTCGTCCTTGTCCATGTGGCGGCCGATGATGCAGAGCCTGTTCTCGCGGTCGCCCACCTCGTCGTCCCAGTTGTCCATGATCTCGGGGTTGTCCGCGATGATCTGCTTGAACTCCGCCTCGGGGGCCGTGGCGACCCAGAGGCCGTTCTCGTTCAGGCGGACCTGGTGGCCAGCCTGCTCGAAGATGTAGCACATCTCGGGGTTCTGCTGCGCCCAGAACGTGCCCTTGGTGCGGATGATCTCGTCCGGGAAGTTTTGCAGCAGGTCGTTGAACTTGTCTACGTCAAAGGGCTTGCGGCGCGCGTAGACAAAGGTCTCGATGTCGTACTCGAGCACCTCCGGGTCCTCGTGCTCCTCGGGGTGCTCCATCGCGTCGATCCACGCGGCGGAGTTGTAGGCCTTCTCGAAGCTGAAGCGGCCGGTGTTGAGGATCTGGTCCATGGGGACGTTGCCGTTTTCGGCCTCGACGATCACGGCGTCCTTCTGGAGGCTGCGGACGATGGCCTTGAGCTCGGCGATCTGGTCGGGGTTCACGAGGTCGGTCTTGTTGAGGACCAGCGTGGAGCAGAACTCGATCTGCTGGATCAGCAGGGACTCGATGTCCTCCTCATCGATGTTGTCGTCCAGGAGGTCCTTGCCGCCGTTGAACTCGTCGTACATGCGGGCGCAGTCGACCACGGCCACGATGTTGTCCAGGTCGAGCGGCGCGTTGCCGTTGAACTTGCTCTGGTCGCAGAACTGGCTGATGGTGTAGGCGATGGGGATGGGCTCGCAGATGCCCGAGGCCTCGATGATGATGTAGTCGAAGTCGCCGGACTCCGCGATGCCGCCGAGCTGCTTTGCCAGGTCGTCGGAGAGCGTGCAGCAGATGCAGCCGTTGGTGAGCGGGATGAGGCTGTCGGTCTGGTTGAGGCCGCCATCCTTGATGAGGCTCGCGTCCACGTTGACCTCGCCGATGTCGTTTACGATCACGGCGGCACGGATGCCCTGGTCGTTGGCGAGGATGTTGTTGAGGATCGTGGTCTTGCCGGCGCCCAGGTAGCCGGTGAGCATGACGATCTTTACGGGATTCTTCTGGGGCATGTGCCCTCCTCAGCTGGCCCAAGCGGGCCTTTCGTTTGTCTGCCGAATGAAGTCTAGGGGTTCGTACCCAAATGCGCGGACGTCCCAGCCGCTTTCACGTTCAATACACGTTCCGGCAGGCACCGCTCGGGACCTGCCGCACGCGGGCGAGAAGAACGCGCCCCCTTGTCCCGGGCCGCGCGGCGGGCGCGCATCGGATATAGTTTTTGCAACGGCTACCAGACGAGGGGGCACCATGGGCTTTATGGATCTGGCGCGCGAGCGCTGCAGCGTAAGGAAGTACGCACCGCGCGCGGTGGAGCGCCAGAAGCTCGAGGCCGTGCTCGAGGCGGCGCGCATCGCCCCCAGCGCGTGCAACCTGCAGCCGTGGCGCGTCCACGTGCTCCAGAGCGCGGACGTGCTCGAGCGCTATGACGAGCTGACGACCATGCGCTACGGGGCGCCCACGGTGCTCGTCTTCACCTACGACGTGGCAGAGGACTGGAAGAATCCCCTGGAGGAGGGCGTCCACTCCGGCGAGCAGGACGCCTCCATCGCGGCGACGCAGGCCATGCTCGAGGCGCAGGACCTGGGCCTCGCCACGCTCTGGTGCAACTACCTGCCCAACGCCGGCGTGGCGGAGATGCTGGGGCTGCCCGCGTCCGAGCGCGTGGTGCTGGCGCTCGACCTGGGCTATGCCGCGCCGGAGGCGCATCCCGCGCACCTGCACGCGAAGCGCAAGTCCCTGGGCGAGCTGGCAGACTTCCGCTAGGGCTGGCCGCTGGCACCGCCGTGCGCGATTGACTGGGGGAGAAGGACATGACGCCACTGCTTCTGGCCGTGCTCGTGGCAGCGGGCTGCATTTTGCAGGTACGCTTCGTGCGGGCCGACCGCGTGCATCGCTATGATGCCGCCGCGCTCCTGAAGGGCCTTGCCGCGCTGGCCTTTGTGCTGGTGGGCGTGGTGGGGGCGCTGGGTGCCCCAGGCTCGGAGGCGAGTACGGTCTGCCTGGGCCTGGCGCTGGGTGCCGTGGGCGACGTGCTGCACGCGCTGCGGTTTGTGCTGCCAGAGCGCAAGCGGCTGCTCTTCAACGTGGGAGCCGCCTCGTTCCTGTTTGGTCACCTTGCCTACCTTGTGGCCGTGGTGCCCGCGTGCGCGGCTCTCACCTGGGGTCTTGCGACATCGTGCGCAATCGCGCTCGCAGTGGACGCCTCGGTGCTGCCGCGCGTGAGGGTGCAGAGCCGGGCGGAGTTCGTGGCGGGCGGCGCCTACCTTGCGGTCACCTCCGCCGTGGTGGGCTTTGCCGCGGCCGGCGCGGCCGCGACGCCATCCGCGTCCAAGGTGACGCTTGCGGTTGGGGCGGCCGCGTTTCTCGCCTCGGACGTGATGCTCGCCGTCAACAACTTTGGGGGCGTCAACAGCCCGCGGCTGCGTGCGGTCAGTCTGGGGACGTACTACGCCGGCCAGACGCTCATCGCGCTCAGCCTCGCCATGGCGTAGCGGCGTGGGTCCGCGGCGGCTCGTGACATGGCGGCGCACGCACGGCGCGGAAGCGCTAAAGTGGGCGGTGTTTCTCGCATGAGTCTGCGGAGGGAGCAACATGGACGTGAGGGTGCTGGAGCTGGTCGAGGGTGCGCGCGAGGCGCGCGGGCTCACGGTGGTGATCGACGTGTTCCGCGCGTTCACGCTCGAGTGCTACCTGTTTGCGCAGGGTGCGAAGGCGATCTATCCCATCGGGTCCGTGGACGAGGCGCGGGCGCTCAAGGCGGCGCACCCGGACTGGCTGTGCTTTGGCGAGCGCGGCGGCTGGCAGGTGGAGGGCTTTGACTACGGCAACTCTCCCTCGCAGGTGGCTGGCGTGGACCTGACGGGCCGCACCTGCATCCACACCACGAGCGCGGGCACGCAGGGCATCGTCAACGCCACGGGTGCCTCGGAGGTCGTGACCGGCAGCCTGGCCAACGCGCGCGCCGTGGCCACGTACATCCAGCGGCGCCAGCCGGCGGAGGTCTCCATCGTGGCGATGGGCACCTCCGGCACGCAGAGCGCGGGGGAGGACGTGCTGTGCGCCCGTTACATAGAGGCGCTGCTCAAGGGCACGGCCGCAGGCTTTGACGTGGCCGGCAAGGCGGCGGCACTCCGCGACACCGCGGGTGCGAAGTTCTTCGACCCGGCCCAGCCCCAGTACCCCGAGGCTGACTTCCCGTACTGCGTGGACTGCGACCGCTTTGACTTTGTGATCCGCGTGGGCGAGGATGCCGAGGGCCGCCTGGTCAACACCCGCTTCGACCTGTAGGCTGCGGCGACGCTACGACTGTGGCTCGAGCTCGGCCGTGAGCGGGACGGCGCTTCTATCAGCTAGCTGCGGCCAGTCGTCCCCCAGCCAGATGCGGCTCTCGCCGGGGCCCAGCACCAGCGGCATGCGGTTGTGCACGGGCGCCACGCTCGCGTTGGGCCGCGTGGTCACCACTGAGAAGCGCTCGCCCTCCCACACGCACGCCATGAGGAAGATGCTGTGGCCCGAGAGCCCGTAGCGCACCTGCGGGCGCTGGGTCTTCTTGCGGCTGGCTGCGGTGGCGGGCTTGCCATCGGCTGCGTCAGCCGCGCAGCCGCCGGGCGCCGCGGGCGGGTTTGGCTGCGTCCACCACTCGTAGAACGCGCGGACGGGCGCGAGGCAGCGGCCGTACCGGATGGGCTCGGCCCACATGCCGCGGCCGGTGCGCGCCTGCTCGAGCGCCGTCTCGATCCTGGTGTTGAAGACCAGGCGGGAGGAACCGCCCGGGCGAGAAGGACCGCCGCCATGGCTGCCACCGCCCTTGGGCTGGAACCCCCAGGTGAGCTCGCGGGCGGTGAGGCCGTCCTTCTCGTCTGGAACGAAGAGCGGGACCTGCGTGCCGGGGTAGGCGTCCGGCACCACGGTGGAGGGGTCGCGCCGTGGCACGTGCGCATGGCCCGTGACCTGCATGTACTTGAGGCCCTCCTGCAGCTCGCGCAGGAGCAGGGGCGACATCCTGTGACACATGGCCGGCTCCCCTCGACGGTGGTTGTGGCGGATGATAGTATTGAAACCATGATATCAATGGCGGGAGGCGGACATCATGACCTTTGCGACAAAGCTCACCAAGGGTGGCCAGACCACCGTTCCCAAGGAGGTTCGTGTGGCCTTGGGCATCACGGACGAGTCGCGGGTCTACTGGCAGCTGTCTGACGGCCGCGCGACCGTGACCGCCGAGCCGCCCGTTCCCAACGAGGTCTGTACCTCGGAGGAGTTCTGGGACGGCATCGCGCAGGCCCTGGACGAGGCGGGCGCGGGCCAGACGCGCGCGGCCAGTGAGCTTTCCGCCGATCTGAGGGCGCGGTATGGCCTCGCCTAGCTACGAGGTCGTGGTCACGCCGTCGTTCGAGGGGGACCTCGATGCGGCGGTGCGCTACTACCTCGAGCAGTCGGGTCCCATCAGCGCTGGGCGCCTGATGGACGAGTTCGACTCGTTCCGCAGGCTCGTGGCGGCGCTTCCCGGGCACGGCTCCAGGGTGGGTGACTCGGGGCTGCGCTGGCGGCGGCTCGGCGTCTTTGTGGCGGTCTACGGCGTGGACGACGATGCGCATGTGGTGACGCTGCTGCGGCTGCGCTACGTGTCGTCCGACTGGCGCAGGCGCGTGCTGGGCGAGGCGTGACCGAGGGCGGCCTGGGCTTGGGTGTCTGCCTGCGCTACCTGCTGTGCTTGCGGGCCTTGCGCTCGCGCTCGACCTTGGCGACGGCCTCGCGTAGCTTGGCGGCGCGGGCCTCGCGACGCTCCTCCGAGTAGTACTTGATGCTCTTGAGCGTGCGCCTCTGGACCAGGGACATCTCGTTTGCGGCGCGGCGCGCGGCGGACTCCAGCTCCTCGGCGGCGTGCTCCTTTGCGATCTCGCGGTCGACCTCGAGGGGCTTGCGTCCGGAGGCGATGTCGTCCACAGCCGTCTCCATAACGGCGTCGAAGTTTGACTTGTTCTGCTGAACCCGCTTGTCGAGGTTGGTGAGTGCGGACAGCGTGAGCGCGAGGTCCGCGGACATGAGTCCCACGGTCAGGAGCGCGAGGACCTCCCACGCCGTGAGCGGCAGCGTGACGGTGGCGCCGCCGATGAGCGGGCAGACAAAGTAGTACAGGAGCGTCCCCACCGCGCCAAAGCAGAGCGCAAAGGGCAGGCAGATGCGACCGTTGAGGTTGAGCGGGATGTTGCTGTAGTCCCACCAGCGCGCGTGGAAGCACTTCTCCAACACGTAGGACGTGGTGTACTCCAGCACGGCGCTGCCGGCGGCGGCGCACAGGAAGACCTGCCACCATGCCACGTCCGCGCTTCCGGCGCCGGATGCCGCCAGCGCCTGCGCCGCGATCACCAGGGCAGACATCCCAAAGCCGTAGATGGGGCAGACGGGGCCAAACAGGAAGCCGCGGTTGTCCCACCGCTTGGTGCGGATGGCGCAGTAGGTGCACTCGTACACCCAGCCGAGCACGCTGTAGAGGCCAAACCAGGCCACGTAGCTGCAGATGTCCATGGGGGCTCCTCGAGCGGGGTGGGCGCTACGCGCTCGCCGGCGGGGGCGCGAGGGGCGTGGGTGCCGGCTCGCCGGCGTCCTCGGCCGCGAGGGCCTGGCGCAGGCGATCGTAGTGCAAGAAGACGCCGTCCGCCGCAAGGGCGTCGATCTGCTCGCGCGTGGCGAGCTGGCAGCCTATGGCCTCGCGCGCCTGCAGGTGCACGTCCTCGGGACGGAACCGCAAGTGAAAGTGGTAGATGTCCACTATGTAGTTGTCGCCGCGGTCCAGGTCGACGTTGCGGTAGCGCCACACGGGCGCGAGGGGCTGGCCGGACACGTCGAGCCCGGTCTCCTCGCGAACCTCGCGCACGACGGCCTGCGCGGAGGTCTCCCCGGCGCTGACTCCGCCACCCGTGACCTCCCACCAGCCGGCCGCCCAGCGCTTGTCGAGCGCGCGCCGCGTGATGAGGAAGCGCCCGTCCTCGCTCTGGATGATGGCGAGCACGTACAGCATGTACTCGCCCTCGGGCAGGCACGCGCCCTTGCGCACGAGCGTCCGCCCGGTTGGGGTCCCGTCCTCGGTGTAGATGTCGATCCGCTCTTCCACGTTCTTCTCGCCTTCGCCTTGGTCGTTTGGCAAGCATTCTACACTGCCGATGCTGCCGCAAGGTTACGGGGCACCGTCGGGTCGCCACCTGGGCGCCGTGCCGGCGGGCCACGTGCGCCGGGCGAGAAGAACGGGCGCGCCGACCCCATGCGGGAATCGGCGCGCCCGGTTGTGCCGCTCGCGTACGTTGTTGGCAGGTGGCTGCCAGACGGCAGGTCCCTAGTGGTGGAAGAGCCTCATGTGGGTGAAGCACATGGCCATGCCGTACTTGTCCGCGGTCTCGATCACGTTGTCGTCGCGGATGGAGCCGCCGGGCTCGGCGATGTAGCTCACGCCGGACTTGTGGGCGCGCTCGACGTTGTCGCCAAACGGGAAGAAGGCATCGGAGCCCAGGGTCACGCCGGTTTGCGTGGCGATCCAGGCGGCCTTCTCCTCGCGGGTGAGGACCTCGGGCTTCCGTGCAAACCACTTCTGCCACTCGCCGTCGCGCAGGACGTCGTCGTGCTCGTCGCTGATGTAGACGTCGATCGCGTTGTCGCGGTTGGGGCGACGGATGCCGTCCACGAACTTGAGGCCAAGCACCTTGGGATGCTGGCGCAGGTACCAGGTGTCCGCCTTGTTGCCGGCGAGGCGCGTGCAGTGGACGCGGCTCTGCTGGCCGGCGCCCACGCCGATGGCCTGGCCATCCTTGACGTAGCAGACGGAGTTGGACTGCGTGTACTTGAGCGTGATGAGGCTCACGATCATGTCGAGCTTGGCGTCCGCGGGGATGTCCTTGTTCTTGGTCACGACGTCCGTGAGCAGGTCCTCGTTGATGCGGAAGAAGTTGTGTCCCTGCTCGAAGGTGATGCCGAAGACGTCCTTGGTCTCGATGGGGGCGCACTCGTACGTGGGGTCGATCTGGACCACGTTGTAGTTGCCCTTCTTCTTATGGGAGAGGATCTCGAGCGCCTCGGGCGTATAGCCCGGCGCGATGATGCCGTCGGACACCTCGTGCCTGATGTACTGGGCGGTGCGGGCGTCGCAGGTCTCGGAGAGCGCGGCCCAGTCGCCGTAGGAGCTCATGCGGTCCGCGCCGCGCGCGCGGATGTAGGCGCACGCGATGGGGGAGAGCTCGCCCTCGTCATCCACGAAGTAGATCTTCTTGTCCGTCTCGGACAGCGGCTTGCCCACGGCGGCGCCGGCGGGGCTCACGTGCTTGAAGGACGCGGCGGCGGCCATGCCGGTCTCCTTGGCGAGCTCGCGCACGAGCTGCCACGAGTTGAGCGCGTCCAGGAAGTTGATGTAGCCGGGGCGGCCCTGGAGCACCTTGACGGGCAGGTCCGAGCCATCCTTCATGTAGATGCGCGCGGGCTTCTGGTTGGGGTTCACGCCGTACTTGAGCTGCAGTTCGTTCATGAGGTTCCTCTCGTCCTGCGATGCTTTGCTAACAAATTGATGAGAAGTGCGCGGCGCCGGGCTAGTCGCCCAGGTTCTTGTTGAACAGGCGCACGTCGCCCGCGACGTTGGTGTACAGGCTCACCTTGTTGTCCGCGTTGAGGGCGGCCCAGACCTCGGCCGGCTCCGGCATGGTGACCTCCACGGGCTCGCCGGCAAAGCTGGGCAGCGGGTTGCCGTCGCCCTGGTAGGTGCTGATGAAGTAGCCGTGGCCCTCGTCCGCGCCCTCGTAGCAGAAGAACTCGCGCACGCAGCGGCCGCCGTCTGCCAGGGCGTGGTCCTCGGCCTTGAGGATGGAGAGCTCGAAGCTGCCGTCCGCGTTGACGATGCAGCTGATGCGCGGGGTGAAGTTGGGTCCGTCGGGCTCGAACTTGCGGGCCATGCAGCCGTCGCGGAAGCTGTTCTTCTCCACGATGGTGTCCGTCTGGTCGCCGTTGGTGACAACCAGGGCGTCGCCCATGGTGCGCACGGGGTGGTAGATGATGAGGCTGGGGTCCTCGAGCTTGGTGGGGTCGTAGGCCTCGGTCCTGATGCCGTCGTCGGTCTTGGTGAAGACGCGGTTGCGGCTGTTGGAGCTGCGTCCCATGATCCAGTAGTAGACGCGGCCCTTGCCCACGACGATGCCACGGCCGGGGTAGGGGTTGTTGCGTAAGAGCTCGAGCAGGTCCTGCATGGTCTCCCTTTCTCTTGGCGCATCCGGGAGGCCCGCCCGCCACACAAAAGGGCAAGGCACCCCATGCGGAATGCGCTTGCCCAGACGGTCGGCGGTTGTGTTTCACGCTGCTTCCCCGTGGTGACCCACGATTATCCGTCAGTAACAGCGCGTTCTTGCACCCTACTGTAGCACGGGGGAGGGGCGGGTCGGCGGCAGGTCGCCGGAGGTGTCGAAGTTATCCACGTTTGGGGCGGACGGACGAAAAGCAGAAGGGCCGCGCCGCGAGGTTGCCCCCGCGACGCGGCCCGATACCGCATGCTGCTATGTTGCCGCGAGCCCGCTACTCGTCCTTCCTCTTGTCAGAGGAGAAGAGCGCGCCCAGCCGCTCCATGAACGATGAGCTCTTGGAACCCTTGTCCTCCTTGGAGGACTTTGACTCGGACTTTGAGCTGCTCTTGGAGCTTTCGCTCTTCTCGTCCGAGGACTTGGCCTTCTTGACGCCGTCCACCACGTAGACGAACTGCACCTCGCTCACGTTGGTGTTGGAGGGGTCCACGAACGAGTGGATCTGGTAGTCCTGGCCGAGCTTCTGCCTGATGGTGCTCTTGAGCTTGTCGATCACCTTCTGGTCGAGGCCGCTCGTGCTCGATGCGAGCGTGTCGAGGCCGCTCGCGAGCGTGGCGGAGCCGGAGTGCGCCTGCGAGGCGCCGCTGGCCAGCGTGCCGAGGCCGCTGTCGAGCGTGTGCGCGCCGGACGCGAGCTGGTTGGCGCCGCTGTCGAGGCGCGTCGCGCCGGAGTCCAGCGTGTCGAGCCCGCTCTTGAGCTGGGACGCGCCGCCCGCGACCTGGCTCGAGCCGGACGCGACCCTGCCAGCGCCGGACGCGACCTGATTGGCGCCGGAAGCAGCGGAGTCGGCTCCGCTGCTGAGCTGGCCCGCACCGCTCGCGAGGCTGCTCACCGCGCCGCCGATCGTGGTGGTGCTGCTCGTGGCCTTGAGCGAGCTCACGAGGGAGCTCACGCCGCTGGATACCTGCGCCGCGCCGTCGGACAGCTGCTTGAGCTGACTGAGGTCAAAGCCGGAGAGCTGCTGCTGCGTCTTGTTGACGAGCTGCTGCGAGCCGTCGAGCACCTTCTGGGAGCTGTCGAGCACGTCGGCGGACTCGCCGGTCACGCCCTTGATGCCGGTCTGCATCTGGCCGAGCGTGGACTTGAGCGCCTCGGCGTCCTTCTGGAGCTGCGCGCCCGCGGACTGCATGCCCTGCAGGGAGGAGCCAAGGCCCTTGATCGTGTTGAGCGCGGAGCCCGAATCCTGCGCTGCCTTGCCGGCATACGTGGAGGCGGTGGCAGCGTACTGCGACGCCGTGCCCGCGCCCTTCTGAGCCGCCTTGGCCTGCTCGTCCGCGGCCTGGATCTTGGCCTTCTGGTCCGCGGTCAGCGTGCTATCGGAAAGCAGCGCGTCGAGCTGCGAGCTTGCGGACGCTGCGCTCGAGCTTGCCGCGTCGGCCGCCTGCTTGGCGCCATCCGCAGCCTGCTTGGAGCCCGAGGCCTCGGCCTGCGCCGTGCCGGCGGACTGGCCGGCCTGGCCCAGCGCCGTCGTGAGGCCGCTCGCGCCCTTCTCCAGGGTCGTGAGGTCGCTCTTGACGGCCTCGGCTTGCTGGATGGCGCCCTGCGCCGCGGAGGACATGCTGCCCGCTTGCTGCTTGATGGTCGCGAGCTTCTGCTGGATGCCCGTGAGCGACGCGCGCGTTTGGTTGAGGCCCTGGTTGACCTGCAGGAGCTGCTGCGGCAGCGTGGCGGAAAGCGTCTGGTACAGCTGCTGCGTGCCCTGGGACACCTGCTTGGCGCCCGAGTCGAGCTTGGTGAAGTTGCCGTTCTGGCTCTGAAGCGCGCCCTGCAGGGACTTGGCGCCCTGGCTCAGCTGCCTGGCGCCGGTGGCGAGCCTGCCGTTGCCAGACGCCAGGCTCCTGCTGCCGGACGCGAGGCTGGCGCTGCCGGACGCAAGGCTGGCGCTGCCGGACGCGAGCGTGCCCGCACCGGAGTCCAGCTTGCCGACGCCCGCCTTGGCCTCGCGCGTGCCCGCAGCGAGCTGGTCCGCGCCGGACGCGAGCGTGCCCGCGCCGGACTGTGCCTGGCCGGCGCCGTTGGCGAGCTCGCCGAGGGCGTCACGCAGCTTGGCGCCGCCCTGGTCGAGCTGGGACACGCCACTCTCCAGCTTGTCCGTGGCGCTCGTGAGCTCTGAGGTGTCGATCTTGCTCGTGTCGAGGCTCAGGTCGAGCGGCATGGCGGCTATCTGCCAGCCGCTGTAGGTGAAGTCCTTGGCCTTGCCCGTGATGTGCCAGTCGCCGTCCTGACCGGGGATGAGCACGTAGGTGAGGATGGTGTTGCTGCCGCTCGTGGCGACGGTCGCGTTGTTGGCCTGGCCGAGCTTGAAGTTCTGGTTGGGGAAGGTGCCCTGCGCCTGCAGCAGGAAGCTCTTGGCAAAGTCCGCGGTGGCGGAGTCATCGTCCAGGCCGGTCACCTTGAGCTCGATGTCCAGGTTGCCGTCCTTGCCCGCGAGCTCGCTCGGCTTCACGACCTTGCCGTCGAGCCTGTAGGTTATCTGCACGTTCCAGGGCAGGGTCGTGTCCTTGTCGAGGTTGCCCTGGTAGTAGAAGGGCTCGCCCGCCACGGTGGTGAGGTCGACCTTGCCGTCCTGCTGCGTCAGCTTCTTGGAGGAGGTCAGGTTCGTGACCTTCTCGTACGTGCCGGGGTCCTGGATGTCCGTCTTGGTGGGCGTATCGAACGCGTTCACCACGTACGAGCCGCTCGACTCGCCGGAGGCGTTGGTCCTCGTGTACACCACCTCGCGCTTTGCCGTGGAGGCGGTGCTGGCCCCGTGGGTCACGCTCTTCTCGCCCGTGTCGGAGGTCTCCTCTGCGATGGCCTGCGTGGTGCCAAACGGGATGGTCATGCTGAGGCTCAGAACCGCGCCTATGGCGCCGGTCGCTATCCGCTTGCCGAGGGGAATCGTGCTTGCGTTTCTCTTGCTCATGTCTGTCACTCCGTTCGTGTGGTTGCGTCTGGTGTGCGCCGTGCTGGCGCTATGCGTTGGCGCCCTGGCTGGCGCCCTTGTTGGAGTCCGGCTCCGCGCTGCCTGCCGTGGCGGCGTCCGGCTTGGGCCCGCCGCGATAGAAGCCGATCTTGTAGCTGGTGACGCGCACGAAGCCGTCAAGCAGCCTGAAGAGCAGCGGCAGCACGAAGAAGATCAGGATGACGCTGATGAAGGCGCCACGGGCGATCAGCATGCCCACCTGCTGGATCATGGGGCTCGACACGCTGAAGTAGATGCCCAGGCACGCGAGGATCAGGATGGAGCTCGACGTCATGATGGGCTGGGCGGTCTTCTCGACCGCCTGGAAGGAGGCGTCGCCCTTGGGCATGCGCTTGCGGCGTGCCAGGTACTCCTCCGTGTAGATGATGGCGTAGTCGACTGCGGCGCCCAGCTGCACGGCGTCTATCACGAGGAACGCCACGAAGTTCATGGTCTGTCCCATGAGGTAGGGGACGGCCTCGTTCATCCAGATGGAGACCTCGATCGCCATGATGAGGATGACGGGGATGGAGATGGACTTGAACATCACGAGCAGCACGGCGCCGATGGCCAGGATCGAGGCGAGCTTGACCGTGGTGTTGTCGCTGGACGTGACGGACTTGATGTCCGAGTAGCTCACGGCGTTGCCCACGAGGCGGTACTTGTTGCCGTAGCGCGCCTTGCACAGGCTGCGGACCTTGTCGACCAGGTCAAAGGCCTGCTTGGACTCGTCCGGGATCTTGGACGTGAGGACGATGCGGCTGTAGCCGCCGCTGAAGAGCTGCTTTATCTGGCTCTTGTCTGCCAGCTGGTGGGGCATTGCGGAGCTCGCGATGGTGGAGTAGGAGAGGACGCTCTTGGTGGTGGGGAGCTTCTGCAGGTCGTCCACCAGGGCGTTCTCGTCGCCCCAGTGCTCGGCCGGGACCATGATGGCCCACGTCTGCTGCTGGCCAAACGCCTTGTTGATCACGTCGCCGTCAAGCTTGACCTGCGAGGTGGGCGACATGTTGGCGGCAGACCCGTACGTGAAGCTCACGGACTGGGAGGCCAGGAGCGCCGGCACGGCCACGACGGCCGCGATGATGAGCGCGGGGACGGACAGCGCGTGGCAGACCTTGGCCATGCCATGGAAGCTGCGGAAGAACGGCTTGTGCGTGGTCTTGGCCACGAGGTTGCGCATCTTGTACAGGATGCAGGGCATGAGGAGCGTGATGGAGAAGAACGAGCACACGATGCCCTTGGCCAGTGCTATGCCCATGTCCGCGCCGATGAGGAACTGCATGGCGGAAAGCGACAGGAATCCGAAGAACGTGACGGCCGCGGAGCTCAGGATGACCGGGAACGACTTGGTCATGGCTGCGACCATGGCCTCGAACTGGTCGTCCGTCTTCTGCTGCGCGCGCCCGAAGTTGGTGAGAAGGACGATGGAGTAGTCCATGGAGACCGCCAGCTGCAGGACGGACGCCACGAGCTGCGTGATGGACGAGATGGTCCCCCTGAAGATGTTCGTGCCCATGTTGAGGATGATGGCCACGCCTATGGTGAGCAGCATCACGATCGGGTGCAGGTAGCTGGTGGTGTTGAGCGCCACCACGACGAGCACCACGATCACGGCGATCGTCATGATCTTGCCCATGTCGGTGTTGATGGTGGCCATGTTGGCCGCGTCGTCCGCGGCGGAGCCGTCGATGGCGACCTTCTTGGCGCCGGGGACGGCCTTGGCGACCTTGCGGATGTGGTCGATCTGGCTCTGCTTCACGCCGGACTTGAGCACGGCCTGGAACAGGTAGCCCTTGCCGTCGTACCAGTCGGATATCGTGTCCGCGTCCTGGGTCTCAAGCGGCTCGCTCACGTCCACCTCGTCGCCGAGCCACGTGACCGAGATCACGTCCTTCTCGCCCTTGAGGCGCTTGTCGAGCGCCTTGGCGTCGGGCAGGCTGATGCCCGTGACGTAGACGCGTGCGTTGGTGATGTCGTTGCCGTAGATGCGCTTCATCGCGTCGAGGTCCTCGGACGACTTGGCCGTGGGCGGCAGGTAGTCGCTCATGTTCGCGTCGATCTTGACATGCGGGATCATGCACGCGCAGATGACCGCAAGCGCCACGAAGACGCCGATCACGATGCCGCGGTGCTTCAGGACCCCGCGAAACAGCCGTTCCATTTCCTGGTGCCTCCCTCTCCGCGTCCGCCGACGACTTTTCTCGTTGCTGGCGAACGACCGTTTGAGTATGTCCAAATGTGGTAAAACATACACATGTTGGAAATTACCCACATCAGGGCTGAAAAGGGTGTGGGGGAGCTATTTGCACAGCATTTCGACTTCCGTTCAAAAAGCGACAACTTCGTACGAATGTGTGCGAGAATGATACGGCGCCGGCTGGCGCATGGGTTTGGGGGAAAGATGGCTGCCACCAAGAATCGCAACGCCCTGAGGTCGATACGCCTGCTCGAGGAGGCGCTCACGGTTCTCATCGCGGAGAAGCCGTACGACAAGATCACCGTGACGGACATAACGCGCCGCGCGGACCTCAACCGCGGCACGTTCTACGCCCACTTCCAGAGCGTGGACCAGCTCATGGACCAGACGATGGACGACCTGACGGAGCGGCTCTCCGCCTCGCTCAGCCCGCTGGTGAGCCGCTTGTTTTTCCAGGACCCCATACCGCTCCTGCAGCGCCTGGGAGACTTCGTGTGCGACAACCTCTCGCTCATCCGCAAGCTCGTGGACAACGACCGGCTCGGGCCCTTCCTCACGGCCATCATGAACCGCATTGCGGAGCGCCTGCACCAGATGATCAGGCAGGAGTTCCCGGATTCCGGCAACTACCCGGTCGAGGTGGTCGACTTCGTGCTCGGTGGCGTGCGCGACGCGTACGGCTCCTGGCTCGAGGGCACGTACGGGAGCGAGACCGTAGAGGAGCTCAACCAGAGCCTCTGCCGGCTCATCGTGGCCGTGGGCTCCACGCTGTGCGAGAAGGGCGAGACCGAGGCGTCGGGACAGGAGGCCTAGATGGACCCCAGGTACGCGGACGCCACCCAGGAGGGCGTGGCCAAGCTGAGCCGCGAGCAGCTGCTTGACCTGGGCGTCGGCGCGGACTTCTGGCGCACGAGGGCCTATCCCGAGGCCGGCATCCCCGCGCTCACGGTGAGCGACGGGCCCAACGGACTGCGCTACCAGAAGCCCGGAAACGACGTGCGCGGCGCGGGGCCCGCAGAGCCCGCCACGTGCTTCCCTGGGCTGGCCACCGTGGCTGCCACGTGGGACGCGGAGCTCGCGGGCCAGATGGGGCGGGCCATCGGGTGCGAGGCACGCTCGCTCGGCGTGGGCGTGGTGCTGGGGCCGGGCCTCAACATCAAGCGCAGCCCGCTCTGCGGCCGCAACTTCGAGTACTTTAGCGAGGACCCGCTGCTTGCGGGCACGCTGGGCGCCAGCTACGTGAGGGGCGTGCAGTCCACGGGCGCCGGGTCGTGCATCAAGCACTTTGCCGTCAACAACCAGGAGTACAAGCGCTTCAGCAATGACTGCGTGGTGGACGAGCGCACGCTGCGCGAGATATATCTGCGTGCCTTCGAGATGGTGGTGCGCGAGGCCAAGCCGCAGATGGTCATGAGCGCCTACGTGATGCTCAACGGCGTCTACTGCAGCGACAACGGCCACCTGCTGCGCGACATCCTGCGCGACGAGTGGGGGTTCGACGGCGTGGTGGTGACGGACTGGGGCGGCATGCACGACCGCGCCGCCGCCTACGAGGCGGGCTGCGACCTGGCAATGCCGGGCGGCGGGAGGCACCTGCAGCGCCAGGCGGCCGCGGCGCTGGACGCGGGGACGCTGCGCGAGGAGCGCGTGCGCGAGTCCGCGCGTCGCCTGACGGCGCTCGCGATCTCGCACGCGAACGACGCCCAGGGCGCGCCGGCCGTGGACGTGGCGGAAAACCGCGCCGTCGCGCGCCGCGTCGCGGCCGAGGGGCACGTCCTCCTGGCCAATAGGGGCGTGCTGCCGCTCGCGGCGGGCGCGAGCGTGGCGCTGGTGGGGCAGATGGCGGACAAGCCCCGCTACCAGGGCGGAGGCTCCAGCCACGTCAACGCGCGCCGCGTGAGCAGCATCCGCCAGCTGCGTCCCAGCTGGGCGTACGCCGCCGGCTACGACGCGCGCACCGGCGCCACCACGGACGCACTGGTGGCCGAGGCCGTGCGCACGGCCCGCGGCGCGGACGTGGCAGTGGTGGTATGCGGCCTGCCCGAGACCGTGGAGTCCGAGGGCTACGACCGCCCGGACATGCGCCTTCCCGAGGGCATGAACCGCCTGGTCAAGGCCGTGGCGGCAGCCAACCCCAACACCGTGGTGGTGCTGCAGTGCGGAAGCCCCGTCGAGCTTCCATGGGAGAAGGACGTGGCCGCGGTGCTGTACGCGGGCCTGGGCGGCGAGGCCGGCGCGGAGGCGACGGTCGACGTGCTGGAGGGCACGGTCAACCCCTCCGGGCGCCTGCCCGAGACCTGGCCGCTCACGGCGGACGACGCCCCCTGCATGGGCTGGTGGGGCAACCCGCACCGCCAGTCGCAGTACCGCGAGGGCGTCTTCGTGGGGTACCGCTACTACCAGACCGCGGGCGTGCCCGTGGCGCACTGCTTTGGATTCGGGCTCTCGTACACGAGTTTCTCGTACGCCAACCTCGATCTTGACCCGGGCGACGGCCGCGGCCACGGCGCCACGGCGAGCTTTGACGTGACCAACACGGGCGCGGTTGCCGGGGCGGAGGTCGCGCAGGTCTATGTGGGGGCGCCTGAGGGCGGCCTGCCGCGCCCGGCACGCGTGCTCGCGGGCTTCGCGCGCGTGGGGCTGGCCCCCGGCCAGACGAAGCGCGTGAGCGTGACCCTGGACCCGGCGGCGTTCGCCGTGTGGGATGGCGCGTGGAAGACGATCGGCGGCAGGTACCAGGTGCTGGTGGGTGCCTCGGTCGAGGACGTGCGCCTTACGGGCGTGCTCGCGGTCTCTGGCAAGGGCATCGCGCGGCCGGGCAGGCTCTCGGGCACGTGGTACGTCGCGCCCCACGGCAAGCCAGACAGACGGGACTTCGAGGCGCTTCTCGGCCGCCCCGTGCCGCCGGAGGCGCACCACGCAAGGGGCACCTACGACGAGACGGACTCGCTGCTGGAGATGGGCGAGACCTCCGGCGTCTGCCGCTTCATCGCGGGGCAGATCAAGGCCGCCGTCGAGCGCGGCTACAAGGACAAGACCGACCCGCAGTGCCGCATGTCCATCATGTCCAGCGCTGGCTGCGCGCTGTTTGGGCTGGTCAACTGCTCGGGCGGCGCCCTGCCGGCGGGCATGGCGCGGGCACTCCTCAACGTGGCCAACGGCCGCGCGCCGTGGCACAAGGGGTAGGCCAGAGCGGGCGAGCCGCGGCTCCATAGTATGACTTAGCGAATAACTCATACTATGGAGCGTTCTTATTATGAGTTAGCGCCGCCCGCCCTACGTGTTGCGGTTGCGCCACTCACTCGGGCTCATGCTGCACCACGAGCCGAACGCGCGCAAGAAGCTGTTGAGTTCCAGGTATCCCAGTAGGTAGGCGATCTGGTCGGTTCCCGTGGCCGTTGTCTTGAGGTAGTGCTTGGCCAGGAGCTCGCGCGTGTGGTTGAGCTGCCTCTGGAACGTGGTGCCCTCCTCGTCCAGCTTGCGCTGGAGGGTGCGGCAGCCCACGCCCAGGCGCCGCGCGGCGTCGTCCGGTGGAGAAGAACATGGCGTCTGAGTTGGTGTTCGCCACCAAAAGGGTGCATGGAAGACGGCTGAAAGACGGTAGAGAGACAGTAGATAGAGAGTAGAGAGTCGGCGGATAGTACGTAGAGAGTAAAGAGAGCTGGTGGACAGTAGGGAGGCAGTACGTAGAGAGTAGCGGGACGGTAGAGGGTACAAGTAGAGAGCGGAGGGACGGCTAGATTGACCGTTCCCCATGCGCGCGCCATCCATTTCGCTATGGCGATTGACACGCCGATTGTCAGCTCAGACTAACGTGCAAAGGAGTTGCCTTGGACTTTCCAAAAGACGATTGCCTCGGCCCGACCATCTATCGTTTGCTGAGGGAGCAGGGCAAGACGCAGGCCGAGCTTGCACGGTATGGTCATTGGAGTCCTGCGTACGTATCTAAGATGATTCATGCAACCAACAACATGCCATCGCTGCAGAAGGCAAAGCGAATTGCGGACTTCTTTGGACTGACGCTCGACCAGCTTTGGGAGGAGCATATGGTCGATGAGATGCGCCAAAGGAGAAGTTCGAGGCACGCCGATTGATGTCTCATCCAACGGGAAGTCCCACGCGTCGCTACATGCTGACGCTCTGACGTTTGTGCCGCGAGCGAGGGCCCCGTTCTTCTCGCCCGTAATATGACAGTGCTGCGCAGTTTCAGGCTGTTTCCAAAACGTTTCGCGCTGGCACGCCGCGTTGTGCAACCATGACCGCGGCCGCGGCTCGCCGCGGAAGGACTCAACCAAGCGAGGAGTGCACATGAGCTTCAGGAACTCCAAGGTCGTGATCGTCGGCGCGGGCAACGTCGGCTCCACCACGGCGTTCAGCATCGTCAGCCAGGGCCTCTGCGAGGACGTCTGCCTCATCGACATCAACAAGGAGGTCGCGGAGGGCCAGGCGCTCGACATGCGCGACGCGGTCTACTTCATGAACCGCAACATGCACGTGCACGCCGGCGACTACGGCGAGTGCGAGGACGCGGACATCGTGGTCATCACGGCCGCGGCGCCCATGCCCAAGGACTCCAACGACCGCCTGGAGATGCTCAAGCCGAGCCTCCACGTCGTGCGCGACGTGGTGGAGAAGGTCATGGCCTCGGGCTTCAACGGCATCTTCATCGTGGTGTCCAACCCCGTCGACATCATGACGTACTACACCTGGCGCGTGTCCGGCCTGCCGCGCGAGCGCGTGATCGGTTCCGGCACCAACCTGGACACCGCGCGCCTGTGCCGTGCGCTCTCCGACATGTACGACCTCGCGCCCGCGAGCGTGGAGGCCTACGTCCTGGGCGAGCACGGCGACTCCGAGATCGTGAGCTGGAACAGCGCGACCATCGGCGGCAAGCGCGTGGACGCCGTGCTGCGCGACAACGCGCCCCGCACCAAGGGCACCACGCTCGAGGACCTGCGCAAGCGCACCGTGCAGGCGGGCTGGGACGTCTTCAGCCGCAAGGGCAACACCTGCTACGGCATCGGCGCGAGCGTCACGTCCATCGCCAAGTCGATCCTGCTGGACGAGGGCCGCATCATGCCCGTCTCCGTCTACGTGGACGGCATGTACGGCATCAACGGCACGTACCTCTCCGTCCCGACGATCCTTGACCACACGGGCGCCAAGGAGATCGTGGAGATCGGCCTGCAGGAGGACGAGCTCTCCGCGCTGCAGAAGTCGGCGGAGCTCCTGCACTCGTTCTACGCGAGGCTCGACGCCTAGCGTCAGGTCAGACGAAGGCTCCCTAGGGGAGAAGAGCGGCGGGCGGCACCCGGGCATCGGGGCCGTCCGCCGCGTTCTTCTCGCCTGGGCTACTCGTTCACGTGCACGTGCGGACGGTCCGCGTAGCCGTGGAAGTCGCCCATGTAGACAAAGTAGTCCGCAAGCTCGTCCGCGAGCGACTGGTCGTGCGTCGCCACCACGAGCGTCTTGCCGGCACGCTTGAGCTCCTTGAGGAAGCCGAGCAGCCACTCCTGCGTGCGTGCGTCGAGCGCGGCCATGGGCTCGTCCAGGCAGAGCACGTCCGGGTTGAGGGCCAGGATCGCGGCTATGGCAACCTTCTTCTTCTCGCCACCGCTGAGGTTGTACGGCGCTCGGTCGCGCAGGTCCTCGATTCCCAGCAGGCGCAGGCAGTCGTCCACGCGGCGTCGCTGCTCGTCGGCGGGCAGCCCCATCTGCGCGGGACCGAACGCGACCTCGGCCTCAACGCTTGCCGTGAAGAGCATGGCGTCGCTGTCCTGGAAGACAAAGCCCACGCGCTGGTGCAGACGGCGCGAGAAGTCCGCGTCGCGCATGGATGCCGCGTCCACCACCTGCCCGTCGAAGCGATACGTCCCAACCTGCGGGTGGACGAGCCCGCTCATGGCCTTGAGCAGCGTGGACTTGCCCGAGCCGTTGTCTCCCATCAACACCACGGAGTCGCCTGCGTCGATGGAGAGGTCGATGTGACGCAGCACCGGCCTGTCCCCGTAGGCAAAGCAGAAGTCGTCAAAGCGCATGAGCGGCGGACGAGAGTCCCCGGCGTGCGGATGGTGGAGTCCCAGCGGATGTACGTTGCCATGCATCTATACCAGTCCCTGCAGGTAGAAGAAGAGGGCGAGAAGGACGAGGCCTCCCGCCAGCCACGCGGCGTCCACCGCGCGGGCATGCGGGCGGGTGGCGTCGGGCGCCGCCTGGTACGTGCCGTCGAAGCAGCGGCAAGCCATGGCGTCGGCCGTGTCGGCCGCGGAGCGCCCCGCCTTGAGAAGAAGCACGCCTCCCACGCCCCCGATTGAGGAGCGCTTGTCGCGGTCGCGTCCCACGCTGCGCAGGCGCAGTGCCACGAGCACCTCTGACGCGGTGCGACCCAGCTCCACGATGCTCCTGAGCGCGAGGTCGAGCGTGAGGATGGCCGTTGCGGGAACGCGGAGCGTGCGGAGTGCGCGCGTGAGCCGTGCGGCAGGGGTGGAGAGTGCGACCTCCATGGCCACGAGGCAGGTGGTGAGGACCTTCGTGCCCAGCAGGAGCGGGGAGTGCGCCTGGCCCAGGAGGAGCGCGGGGACCATCAGCAGAAAGGTGAGGCCCGCCGCCGCACAGGCCACGGCCATGGAGCGACGCAACGCGCGCAGGGGGAGAAGCGCGGCCCTCGCCAGGGCAAGGCAGAGCGCCACCAGCACGAAGGCGAAGTTGCCGGAAAGCGACGTGAGCAGGATGAGGCCGAGTCCCAGCACGAGCTTGAGCGGGGTGGAGGGACTCACCGGGGTTGACTGGCCGTCGTCCAGGCGCATGCGCGCGAGCACGCCCGCGAGCGAGAGCAGGCTCTTGGTGAGGAAGCCGTCGTGGTCCCGCGGGGGATCGTAGCTCTCGCCCTGCGTGAGCCAAGCGGGTATCTGCGCATCACGCGGGCTAGTCATCGTCACGCGGTCCAAAGTCGACCTTGGGCGTGGATGCGCCTGACAGCAGGCGGAAGGCTATCAGCAGCAGGGAGACTCCCGCGACGGCGCTCAGCACGTAGCCGAGCCAGCTGGGAAGCGCCCCGAGGGAGTAGTCGGGCATGAGCGACGACCACTCCCAGCCGTGTGCCATGCCCGAGGGCGTGTAGCCCACGCGCGTGGCGAGGTCTGCCGTGGACCACTCGCCCCAGGCGTCGCCTGTGGCGATGAGTCCCAGCGGCGTCGCAATTGCGAGCGCCGCCACGAGGCCGAGCACCGGCCCCGCCGCGCGCACGGTGCGCACGGGAGCCGGCTGCGCGCCCACGTCGTCGCTGGCGCCCGCCAACCCCGTCCCGCCAAAGCGCGCGAGGCCAAAGTCCGGCGCGACTCGCCGCACGAAGCCCAGGATCCCCACCGTGAAGACGACCTCCGCAGCGCCCCACACGGTGAGGTGGCCAATCATCATGGCGGGCACGCTCACCCAGAGCGGGTAGGGGCAGAAGAGCGCGCGCCCAGCCGCGTCGTGAAAGAGCAACGGCTGGATTCCCAGCTCCAGGGCGCAGCAGAGCGCCGCGGCGTTGATGCCCACGTACGAGGCGATGCCGGCGGCGCGAAGCTCCTGGCCAAGGCCCGAGGACCCGGAGCCGCCGTCCTTCACGCCCGCATGGCGCGCCTGGCGCCTGCGCACGAGCGAGAAGACCGCGTAGCCGCACATGGGGAGCACGAAGGCCATGTTGAGGCAGTTGGCCGGCAGGGCGAGTATGCCGCCGTCGCCAAAGAGGACCGCCTGGATCGCGAGGGCGATGCTGATGGCGATGCAGGCCGTCCATGGGCCGAAGAGTATGGCCACCAGCGTGCCGGCAACGGCATGGCCCGTGGTGCCGCCGGGGAGCGGGATGTTGAACATCATCGCGAGGAAGCAGAACGCGGCGGCCACGCCCACGAGCGGCATCTTCTGGCGGGGGACCTCCTCGCGCATGTGCCGGGCGGCGCGCACCCACACGGGCACCATGGCCACGGCTATCACGCCGCAGGTCTGCGGGCTCAGGTAGTTCTCTGGGATGTGCATCGCGCCTCCTTCCAAGGGACAAGCGCGATGGGCTCCCTGTCCCGCGCTGTCGAAGCTCTAATGTAGCCCAGCCGACGCACCCGCGCCACATGACGAATGTCACGACTTTCGTGACCGCCGCGTCGCGCGCGTATCGCACGTAGCTCGTCCCGTTGCCTCGGGCGCAGTTCACGCCGAAGGCGTGCTGTCTGAGCACCGAGGCAACTGGACGAGCCTGCGCCTATAATCGGTGCTCGACCGAAGCCGACCTTGCGAGGACCTATGGACACCTTGACAGCAGACCCTCTGTACCCCCTGCTCATGGCGCTTCTCTGCGTGGCGCCGGTGGCGTTTGCCATCGTGCGCGTGCGAGAGGAGCGCACCCTCTGGCTTGGCTTCTGGGCGCTGGCCGGGGCCGCGTCGCTGGTCGTGCTGGTGGAGGTGCTGCTCGTGGGCTACCTGCCACTGGGCGACCATCCCCTCGCGCAGACGGCCAACCTCGTCGTGTTGGGAATCCTGCTGGTGATGCTGCTCGCGTTCCCCGTGGTGCTCGTGGTGACGCTCATCGTGACCGGCGTGCGGCTGATCCGTCGCGAGGGCGTGCGGCCCGCCAACCTGCTCTCGCTGGGGCTGGGCGTGGCGATGGTCGCCTACGTGCTGGTGTGGCCGCTGCTGCGCGGGCGCCTGACGGGCCTGCCCGTGCTGGGGAGCGTGCTCGACCTGCTGTTTGGCATCGCGTCCAGCCTGATTGGCGTGGCGGGCGTCGCCTTCACGCTCTACACCGTGAGCGGCCTCGTGGCGCAGGTGCCGCACCCGCTCAGGCGCTACCGCTACGTGGTGGCGCTGGGCTCCGGCCTCATCGACGGCCGCCGCGTGACGCCGCTGCTCGCGCACCGCGTGGACCGAGCCATCTGGGCGTGGCGCCGCAACCCCGGCTCCACCATCGTGATGTCCGGCGGGCAGGGCCCTGACGAGGCCGTGAGCGAGGCCAGCGCCATGCGCGACTACGCCATTGGCCAGGGCGTCCCCGCAGAGGCCATCGTCTGCGAGGAGCGCTCCCGCAACACGCGCGAGAACGTGCGCTTCTCGCACGACCTCATACGGGCAAACGGGGGAGAAGGGCGCGGCCCCGCGAAGGATGGGCGCATCCTCGTGGTGAGCGACGACTACCACGTGTTCCGCGCGCTGCTGCTCACGCGCGAGGCGGGCTTCAGGGCGGACGGCATCGGCAGCCACGTGAGGCTGTACTTCTCGCTCAACGCGCTCGTGCGCGAGTGGGTGGCGTACGTGGTGCTGCGCAAGCGCGCGTTCACGGCGATCACAGTCGTGGTGCTCGTGCTTAACGTGCTGCTCTGGGCCGCGATGCACCTGTAATACTGTAGCCGCGCGGCTTGGCCCTCCGGCCGGCTTGTCCCTCCTGCCGTGCACACACGCCGATTCCCACGGTGCACGGCCCCGCGACATGGCGCCGCCCGCCCGGCTCGGGCGCAGTTCACGCCGAAGGCGTGCTGTCTGAGCACCGAGTCGGGCGGGCGGGGCCTCTGCAACTGGGCCTGCTACTTGTCGGATCCTGCCGCGAGCGTGCGCGTCGCGTTGAGGACGCACAGCACCATCACGCCCACGTCGCCAAAGACCGCGAGCCACATGGGGGCGAGGCCGAGCACCGCGAGGACCAGGATGGCCACCTTGACCGCGATGGCGAACACGATGTTCTGACGTGCGATCGCGAGGGTCCTGCGCGCGATGCGGATGGCGACGGCGACCTTGGAGGGCTTGTCGTCCATCAGCACCACGTCCGCCGCCTCGATCGCGGCGTCGGAGCCGAGCGCGCCCATGGCCACGCCCACGTCCGCGCGGGCCAGGACCGGCGCGTCGTTGATGCCGTCGCCCACGAATGCGAGCGTGGCGTCCTCGCCCTTCTCGCCCATGAGGCGCTCCACCTGCGAGATCTTGTCCTGCGGCATGAGCTCGGCGTGGTACTCGTCCAGGCCCAGCTGCTGCGCGACGGCAGCCGCGGCCGCCTCGCGGTCTCCCGTGAGCATGACGGACTTGGCGACGCCCTCGGCGCGCAGGCTCGCGATCGCCTGCGCCGAGTCGGGCTTGACCTCGTCGGAGATGTGCACGTGGCCGGCGTACGTGCCGTCCACCGCCACGTGGACGATGGTCCCGCCCAGCGTGTGGCAGGTCACGGGCGTGGCGCCCACCGTCTGCATCAGGCGGTCGTTGCCCACGGCGACGCGGTGGCCGTTCACGGTCGCGATGACGCCCTCGCCGGCGCGCTCGGTCACGTCGATCACCTTGCAGTCGTCGCCGTCGCAGGGGAAGGCGTCGCGCAGCGCCGCGGCGATGGGGTGCGTGGAGTTTGCCTCCACGTGGGCGGCCAGGTGCAGGAGCTGCTCGTCGGAAAGGTCGGTCGAGTGCACCTGCGTCACCTTGAACGTGCCCTTGGTGAGCGTGCCCGTCTTGTCGAACACGACGACCCTGGTCTTGGCGAGCGCCTCGAGGTAGTTGGAGCCCTTCACGAGGATGCCGTGGCGGGACGCGCCGCCGATGCCGCCAAAGAACGTCAGCGGGACGGAGAGCACGAGCGCGCAGGGGCAGCTCACGACCAGGAACGTGAGTGCGCGCAGCAGCCACGTGGCGAACGTGCCGCCAAAGTCGCCCGAGAAGAGCGGCGGCAGCAGGGCGACGGCGATGGCCAGGTACACCACGATGGGGGTGTACACCTTGGCGAAGCGCTTGATGAAGTTCTCCGAGCGGGACTTGCTCTTGCCCGCGTTCTGCACGAGGTCGAGGATCTTGCTCGCGGTGGACTCGCCAAACGCCTTGGTCACGCGGACGCGGATGAGGCCGGACACGTTGATGCAGCCGGACGCGACCTCCTGGCCAACGGTGACGTCGCGGGGCACGCTCTCGCCGGTCAGGGCCACGGTGTTGAGGCTGGAGGTTCCCTCGGTCACGACGCCGTCGAGCGCGACCTTCTCGCCCGGGCGGACCTGGATGACCTCGCCTATCCGCACGTCGTTGGGGTCGACGCTCACCACGGAGCCGTCGCGCTCCACGTTGGCGACGTCGGGGCGGATGTTCATGAGGTCCGCGATCGAGCGCTTGGAGCGGTCCTCCGCCAGGCCCTCGAAGAGCTCGCCCACCTGGAAGAACAGCATCACGAAGACCGCCTCGGCAAACTGGGGCTCGCCGCCGGGGACGAAGCCGATCAGCAGCGCGCCCAGGGTCGCGACGGACATGAGGAAGTCCTCGTCAAACGGGTGGCCGGACGCGACGGACTCCGCGGCCTCGCGCAGGACGCTGCCGCCCGCCACCAGGTAGGAGGGAAGGTACGTGAGGAGCTGCACCCAGAGCGGCAGGCCGGGGGCGAGCAGCCTGTTCACCACGACGGCCGCGACCAGCAGGACGGCGGAAATCGCGATCTTCCTCTTGAGGACGGCGGGGTCCTCGTCATCGTTATCGTCTTCGGGCTCGGCGTCCGCGTTCCCCTTGTCGAGCCCGCCCTCGCACGCGCACGAGCCGTCGTGCGCGCGCTGGTGCGCCGCGACGGCCCTGGGCTCGCGCTCGTCTTCGTCGTGCTTGCAGCAGCTGCAGGACATGGCCTCTCCTTTTATCCACGCCGTCCCGTCCGCGCTGTCCGAATCCGTGCGGACGGGACTGGTCCTGTATGAATTGAACACATGAGCAAACATTCATAACTACTGGTGACAGTGTTGCATCTGCCTTTCGTCCTGTCAAGCGTCAACCGCAGATTAGATAAAGGGGCGACCTTGTGTCGCTAGATGCCGAGCGTTCCCTCGGATTCCGCGCGGACCTCCTGCAGAAAGTCGCGCACCACGTAGTCCAGCGCCTCGCGGCACCTGCCGCAGCCCGTGCCCGCGCCCGTCACGCGCGAGACCTCGTCCGCCGTGGTCGCGCCGCCGCGGATCGCCTTCATGATGTCCGCGTAGGTGACGTCGCGGCAGTTGCAGAACTTCTTGCTCATCTTCATGGGGGCTCCCATCAGGCGTGCGTCCGTTGCGGCCATCATAGCGTTTGCCTGCGCGACCGTCCATCGGCCCGCTTGCCTTCCGCCCGCGCCTTGCAGCGTTCGTGCGGAGGTCTTCCCAAAACGCAATTCGCGTCCGCTTCCTGCGCTAGACTCTTTCGGTACGACAATGAGGCTATAGGAGAAGTACATGCCCTTTGACCAGCAACAATCCCTCTTTTCCCTAACGGGCGGCCAGCCGGCGCCCGGCGGCGCGGCATCCGCCTCCGCCCCCGTGCCCGAGCCCGACCTGGTGCCGCTCGACGCCTACGGCGCAGCGCCCGAGCCCGAGGAGGAGCCCGCGTACCAGGACGCCGCGCCCTTCTCGCCCGCGCCTGCCCCCGCCATGCCGGCGGTCGACCTGGACGGCCTGAACGAGCAGCAGCGCACGGCGGCCGAGTGCACGCACGGCCCGCTCCTGGTGCTCGCCGGCGCAGGATCCGGCAAGACGCGCGTGCTCACGTACCGCATCGCGCACATGATCGCGGACGAGGGCGTGCGCCCTTGGCAGGTGCTGGCCATCACGTTCACCAACAAGGCCGCCGCGGAGATGCGCGAGCGCCTGGGGAGGCTGCTTCCCGGCGGCACGCGCGGCATGTGGATCTGCACGTTCCACGCCATGTGCGTGAGGATGCTGCGCGAGGACGCGGACCTGCTGGGCTACAAGCCAAACTTCACGATCTACGACGACGATGACTCGAAGCGCCTGGTCAAGAGCATCATGGGCGACCTCGACATCGACGCCAAGCAGTGCCCGCTGCCGGCCATCCGCTCCAAGATCAGCCAGGCCAAGAACGCGCTCGTCAGCGCGGAGGAGATGAGCTCCCAGGCGCAGTCGCCCGTGGAGCGCGCCGCGGCCCGCGTGTACACGGAGCTGGACCGCCGCCTGGCCCGCGCCAACGCGATGGACTTCGACGACCTGCTGGTCAAGACTTTCGAGCTCCTGAGCAAGGAGCCCGAGGTGCTCGACCACTACCAGGAGCGCTTCCGCCAGATAAGCGTGGACGAGTACCAGGACACCAACGCGGTGCAGTATGCGATCACGAACCTCCTGGCGCGCAAGTACCGCAACCTCATGGTCGTGGGCGACGACGACCAGTCCATCTACAGCTGGCGCGGCGCGGACATCAAGAACATTCTGAGCTTCCGCAAGGACTACCCGGACGCCGTGGTGGTCAAGCTCGAGCAGAACTACCGCTCGTACGGCCACATCCTCAACGCGGCCAACGCCGTGGTGCGCAACAACTCCAAGCGCGAGTCCAAGCGCCTGTTCACGACCCGTGGCGACGGCGAGAAGATCAAGGTCTTCCAGGCGGCGGACGAGCGGGACGAGGGCCGCTGGATCGGCTCGGAGATCGAGAAGCTGCACGACAGGGGCACGAGCTACGACGACGTGGCCGTGTTCTACCGCACCAACGCGCAGTCGCGCACGCTCGAGGACATGTTCCTGCGCGCGGGCGTGCCGTACAAGATCGTGGGCGGCACGAGGTTCTTCGACCGCGCGGAGATTCGCGACGTGATGGCCTACCTCAAGCTCGTGGTGAACCCGGACGACGACGTGAGCGCCCTGCGCGTCATCAACACGCCGAGGCGCGGCATCGGGACCACGTCGGTCAACCGCATCAGGAACTACGCCACGGAGCATGGGATCTCGTTCTTCTCGGCCGCGGAGGCCTGCGTCACGGAGCCGGGGCTCATCGGCGCCAAGGCCAGGAACGCGCTCGCGGGCTTCACCAACGCCATCGAGGCGGCGCGCCACTTCGACGGCGAGCTCGCGGACGTGGTGCAGATGATCATCGACCGCACGGGCCTCATCCAGGCGCTCGAGGCGGAGCAGACCGTCGAGGCGGACAGCAGGGTCGAGAACATCAAGGAGTTCTTTGGCGTCGCGCAGGAGTTCGACGAGACGCACGACGACGCCGTGGCCACGCTGGAGAGCCTGGAGCAGCTGCGCGAGGCCGGGGCGCTGGACGCCCAGGGCGCGACGGACGGCTCCGGCTCCCCGGAGGGCGAGTCGCGAGCGCAGCGAGCGAGCGAGGCGACGCCGTCGCCGAGCGCCGAGCCCGCGGGGGAGCCGGGGGCGTCCGCACTGCCCCCAGTCACGGCGCAGAAGCTCCCCGCCTTCATGGAGTGGCTCGCCCTCAGGAGCGACCTCGACTCGCTCGCGGGCCAGTCGAGCGCCGTCACGATGATGACGATCCACTCCGCCAAGGGCTTGGAGTTCCCCGTCGTGTTCGTTGCCGGCATGGAGGAGGGCATCTTCCCGCACCGCGCGCACGAGGGCGACGCGGAGTCCATCGAGGAGGAGCGGCGCCTTGCGTACGTGGCCATCACGCGCGCTGAGGAGCGGCTCTACCTCACGTATGCCGTCACCAGGCGCATGTTCGGCTCCGTGCAGACCAACCCGCGCAGCCGCTTCCTAAACGAGATCCCGGCCGAGGACGTGGACGCCATCGGCGTGGGCTCCTCTGGCTTCAGCGGCGTGGGATGGGAGAAGCGAGGCGACCGTCACGGCACGTACGGCTCGGGCCGCGGGTCCGAGGTCTACGGCGGGCACGTGTTTGGCAGCCACACGCGCTCGACCGGCGGCCGCCCGCAGGATACGGGCGTGCCCACCTGGCCGGGAAGGCCCACGGGGTCCAAGGCGACCCTGGGCGGGCACGGTGGCTCGGGCACGGTGCCTGGCTCCTCTCGCCCGGCGATGCGTCCCGACCGCAAGAAGGCGGCGGAGACCTTCGCGCCCGGCGACCAGATATCGCACAAGACGTTTGGCCCCGGCATCGTGAAGGAGGCGCAGGGCGACACCATCACGGTGTACTTCACGCGCACGGGCAAGACCAAGAAGCTCATGAAGGGCTTCGCGCCCATCGTCAAGATCAGCTAGCGGGGGGACGTGCCCATGGACTGGAACGATCTTTTGGGGAGGGTGGTCTACCTCGCCGTGGCCGTGGCGGTCACGGCGCTGGTGGACCGCGGTGTCACGCGCGTCACCCGGCGCGTTCTGGACGCCTCGTCAATACCCTCGGCCTCGATCTTCGTAAACATCATCCGCGGCGTGATCTGGGCGTTTGGCCTGCTCTCCGTGCTGGAGCCCGTCTTTGGCATCAAGGCCACGGCCTTTGTGGCAGCCCTGGGCGTCACGTCCGTCGTGCTGTCCTTTGGCCTGCAGGACACGGTGTCCAACGTGTTCAGCGGGTTGGGGCTCATGCTGGGCAAGGTGGTCCAGCCGGGCGACTACGTGGAGGTCGCCGGGTTCGAGGGCTTCGTGACGGACGTCAACTGGCGCCACACCACGGTGCAGGACCGCCTGGGCAACCAGCAGATCATCCCCAACAGCGTGCTCAACAAGACGGCGTTCACGCGCAAGAGCGCGTCCACGGCCGGGAGCTGCGGCGTCGACTTCCTGGTGCGTCCGGACGCGGACCTCGCCGCCGTGACGGCCGAGGTGGTGCGCGACGCTACGGCGGCCCTGGCGGGCGTGGCCGACCCCGCCTACGAGGTGAGCGTGAGCTTCACCGGCATGGACGCCTACGGCACGCACGGCACGGTGTGGATGCACGTGAAGGACGACGCGACCTTCTCCGCCGCGCAGGACCGCGTGGCGCGCGTGCTGCAGGGCAGGCCCTGGCTCGCGGACTCGCAGGTCGCGGGCGAGAAGGACGGCCCCGCGCGCTAGCGGCGACGACCCAGCGGCGCCCGGCGCGGGCGCCCCAACCACTATTACAACCTGGAGGATTGCATGAAGATCGGAATCATCGGCGCGATGGACGTCGAGGTCAGGCACCTGCGCGACGCGGTACAGGACGGAACCACCACGACGGTGGCCGGCATGGTGTTCGACGACGGGACCATCGGCGGCACGCCGGTCACGGTCGTGCGCTGCGGCGTGGGCAAGGTGGACGCCGCGATGTGCGCCCAGGTGCTGATCGACCGCTTTGGCGTGGACCGCATCATCAACACCGGCGTGGCGGGATCGCTCGACGCGCGCCTCAACATAGGCGACGTGCTCGTGAGCACGGACGCCGTCCACCACGACGTGGACGCGACCAACTTTGGCTACGCCCTCGGCGAGGTGCCCAGCCTGGGCATCAGGTTCTTCCCGGCGGACGCGGGCCTGCGCGCCGCGGCCGTGGAGGCCGTCCGCGCGGCGGCTCCGGACGTGGCGTGCGTTGAGGGTCGCGTGGCATCGGGCGACCAGTTCGTTCGCACGCAGGACCAGAAGGATCGCATCAAGAGGGAGTTCGACGCCAGCTGCGTGGAGATGGAGGGTGCGAGCATCGCGCAGACGGCGTGGCTTAACGGCGTGCCCTTCGTGATCGTGCGCGCCATCAGCGACAAGGCGGACGGCTCGGCCGAGGTGGAGTACCCCGTGTTCGAGGCGAAGGCCGCCGAGCACTGCGCCAGGATCGTGCGCCACATGGTGGCCCACCTGTCGTAGGCGCGAGCCGGGTTTCGGCCCACACGGGTTTGTATCAGCAATACGACCGCCCCTGTCCCACGTGTGGGGACAGGGGCGGCTCTTTACTTTGCGGCCGTGTAACGGACGCGTGCTCCCTCGTGGACGGTTGACAGCCTGCCGTCGCCCAGCATTGCCGCAACGACCCTGCGCAGGCGCTTGCTCACGCCCTTGTATCCCAACTGGCGCGAGAGCTCGGACATCAGCAGGGGATGGTCCTGCAGCTGAGCCATGATCTGCCGCTCGAGGGCGTCGTCCTTCTCACCCTGCCTGTCGGTTGGCGCGAAGGCCGGGTGCACGGGGATCTCCACGCTGAGGTAGCTGCGCGCTGGGTCCATGTGGAACCTGGGCAGGGGGGAGCCGTTCTGCCGTAGCGCCCTGAACGTCGTGGGGAAGCCGGTGTTGCGCCCCTCGATCAGGTGGAGCTCCTTGAGGAAGTCTCCGATGCGCCGGTTGCGGTAGATGCGCGACTGGATGTGCAGGTTGGCGATGTCGTCGTCCGTGATGCTGCGGTCGAAGCCGGGGTAGCTCGTGACCTCCATCGACTCCGGCGTGATGCGGACCACGATGGGCTCGGATATCTGGTACGAGCGGTGGTACACGGCGTTGGAGAGGATCTCCTCAACGGCGGCGTAGGGATAGTTGAACACCGTGACCGCCTCGGCCTGGTCGGGCCTCTTGAAGGTCATGCTCCTGATGGCGTAGTTCCTCAGGAAGAGGAGGGCGTCCTTGAGCTGGGTTTGGATGGGACCTGTGAACACCTGCTCCATCATGCCCTCGCCCGTGGGGTCGGGAAGGTCGACGACCTCGATGCGTGCGTACCTGAAGTAGCGCTCGATGTGATCCGAAAACATGAGGAGGCCGACGTTTCGCGGGTGGCGGTCCTCTGGCGGGCCGGACAGGAGCTGCAGGTCGTTTGCCAGCTCCTCCAGCGTCAGCCCCTCGGAGTCGCTATAGAGCGCGCTTCCGACGGACCGCAGGTAGTCGCACATGCGCTCCTTGCTGAGGTCCTCCGGGCTCGCCGTCAGGTTTGGCCTGTCGTCAAACGGGATGTCAGACGACACGTAGAACAGCTCGCGTTCCTCTTGGGGCGACGCGATGACCGTGCTTGCCATCTTGCGGATGTAGTAGCGCTTGTCCGAGGTGTTCTTGCACACGTTCTTGGCCGCCTTGTACGGACGGCCGAAGCCGCCGGGGCACCAGATGACGATGACGTACTTGCCGTCAAGGAGCCGTGGCTCGACGATGGGCTGGTACAGGGGCTCGATGCAGTGGCAGAATCCCTCGAGCTTCTTGAGGATGGGGTCGATGCGGGACTTTGGGATGCCCCTGGGCGGCAGTTGGGGAACGGAGTCCCTCTCCTCCACGCCGATGATGATGTAGCCTCCGCCGATGTTGTCGATGTCGTTTGCGAAGGCGCACATGGTGTGGACGATGGGCTCGGGATTGAAGTCGGTCTTGAACTCGATGCGAGTGGATTCGACGGTCGTCCCGTTTACGAGCTCTGCTATGTCAACCGGTATGGCCATGGCTACCTCGGCAATCGATGGAAACGCGACAATGCGATGATATCAGCGTCGCATATGCGACGCAAGTTTTGTCGCATATGCGACGGACGTCTTGTCGCATCGTCGCACTTTTGCGTCGAGGAGTGCCGACCCCCCCAGGCCGGCAGGCGCGCGTCGCTTGCTAAAGGAGAAGGACGGCCACCTTGGGTGGGCCGTCCTTCTCGCCTGACGCGCTGTTTTTTGCGGATGCCTGCGGCGCTGCCTACGCCAGCTTGTCGAAGAGCGGGGCGGAGGCGGTGCAGTCGTCGTCGATCTGCTCGGGCAGGGCGGGCACCATCTTGTTGATGAGCTCGCGCAGGAGGTGCAGGTTCTCGTTGAAGACCTTCAGCACCTGGTCGTTGGTGACGGCGGCGTACTTGCCCAGGCCGGAGTCGTAGTCGGTCACCAGGCTGATGTTGCAGTAGTGCATGCCCAGCTCGCGGGCGAGCCACGCCTCGGGGTACTGGGTCATGTTGACGACGCTCCAGCCCATCTTCTGGAACCACTCGCTCTCCGCCCTGGTGGAGAAGCGCGGCCCCTGGATGGTGACGACGGTGCCACCGTCGTGCACGGGGATGTTCAGCTCGCGGCAGCAGTCGACGGCGACCTTGCGCATCTCTGCGCAGTAGGGCTCGGCGCCGGGCAGGTGCTGCACGCCCAGGCCAAGGTCGTGGGTGAAGAACGTGTCCGCGCGGCCCTTGGTGCGGTCCACGAACTGGTCACACACCACAAAGTCGCCGGGGTGGATGTCAAGCGAGAGCGAGCCCACGGAGCAGGGGCCGATGACCTGCTTGACGCCCAACATGTGCATGCCCCAGAGGTTGGCGCGGTAGTTGACCTCGCCGGGGGCAAACGTGTGCTTGTGGCCGTGGCGGGGGAGGAACGCGACCTTGCGGCCTGCGATGGTGCCCACGGTGTAGACGTCGGACGGCTGGCCCCAGCGCGTGTCGAGGGACACCTCCTCGTAGTCGCCCTCGAAGAGGCTATAGAAGCCCGAGCCGCCAAAGATGCCGATTTCTGCCTGCGGGAGGTCTGCCATGATGCGATTCCTTTCTTGTTTGATGTGCCGACGCGTTGGTGCCAGGCGCTACTTGAAGAGCGCCGCCAGAGACTCGGTGTACGGGGGACGGCAGATGCCCTTCTCCGTGATGATGGCCGTGATGAGGCTGTGGTCCGTCACGTCGAAGGCCGGGTTGTAGCACTTGACCTCGGGAAGGGCCTTGGGCTCCGCGTACCACATGGTCTTTATCTCGTCAGGGTCGCGCTCCTCGATCTTGATGTCGTCGCCGGTGGGGCAGCCCTGGTCGATGGTGGAGGTGGGTCCCAGCACGTAGAACGGTATGCCGTAGTGCGCGGCCAGGATCGCCACGCCGGACGTGCCGATCTTGTTGGCGGCGTCGCCGTTCATGGCGACGCGGTCGCAGCCCACCATGCATGCCTGCACCCAGCCGTTCTTCATCACGATGGACGCCATGTTGTCGCAGATGAGCGTCACGTCGATGCCGGCGCGCTGGAGCTCGTAGCTCGTGAGGCGCGCGCCCTGCAAGAGCGGCCGCGTCTCGTCCGCAAAGACGTGCACGGTCTTGCCGTGGTCGTGCGCGTAGAACAGCGGCCCCTGGCCCGTGCCGTAGCCCAGGCACGCGAGCGGGCCGGCGTTGCAGTGCGTCAGCACGCCGTCGCCGTCGTGTAGGAGGCTCGCGCCCAGGCGGCTGATCTCCTCCGACATCGCGAGGTCCTCGCGGTGGATGGCCACGGCCTCCTTGCGGAGAAGGTCGACGATGCCGGCCGGGTCCTCTCCCTTGTGCGCGAGCGTCACGCCGTGCATGCGGTTGAGCGCCCACGAGAGGTTGACGGCCGTGGGGCGCGAGGAGTTGAGGTAGGCGCGCTGCCTGTCCATGGCGGAGGCGAAGTCCTCGTAGGAGCCGGCGTGCCGGGCCTCCTGTCGGGCGAGCACGTAGTAGCAGTAGCCCGCGCACACGCCGATGGCGGGTGCCCCGCGCACCTTGAGCTTGAGGATCGCGTCGTACATTTGCTCCGCCGTGGTGAGGCGGATGTGCTCGAGCCTGTTGGGCAGGAGCGTCTGGTCGATGATGACCACGGCGTCACCCTCGGGCGCCAGCTCAACGGCGTCCACGTTCGTGACGCCCTCGGATGCGCTCGCGCCCGCCCTGGCCGCGGCTGCGGCCTCGGGGGAGCCTGGCGTTGCGGTGCCGTCTTCCTCGCTAGTTGCCACGTTCTTCTCCTATTCGCTTGTGCCGTTCTTGCCGTTGTCTGTCGGCGCGTCGTCGCGGTGCGAGGCGCGCCTGCGATAGAACTCGTGCATGCCGCGCAGGTGGTCCACCTGGCCGGGCGTGAGCTCCACGCCGCCGCCCAGGTCGTGCACGGCCTTGAAGATCTTTGCGCTGTGCTCGATGGTCTCCATGAGGTCGAAGGCCGCCCAGACGTCGGCTCCCCAGGCCACTGCCCCGTGGTTGGCGAGCAGGAGGCCGTTGTAGTCGTGCACGTAGGGCAGGATGCTGTTGGGCACCTCGTCCGTGGATAGCATCGCGAAGTCCGCCACGGGGATCTTGCCAAAGTTGAGGATGAGCTCGGGCAGGTACGGCTCCTCGAGCGCGTGCCGGCAGATGGCGAAGGCCGTGGCGTACACGGGGTGCGCGTGCACCACGGCGCGCACGTCCGGGCGGTTGCGGTAGACCGCCAGGTGCATCTTAATCTCGGAGGATGGAAAGCGGCCCGACGCGTCGCCCGCGACCACGTTGCCCTCAAGGTCGCAGCGCACGAGCATGCCGGGGTCCATGCGGCCCTTGCTCACGCCGGAGGGGGTGATCAGGATCTCGTCCTCGCCGGTGCGGACGGAGATGTTGCCGTCGTTGGAGGCCACGTAGCCGCGGTCGTACAGGAGCCTTCCCACCTTGCAGATGTCTTCGCGCACGTCGTCCTGCACGTTCTTCTCCATGCGGCCTCCCGCCGTGTCAGGGCGCCCGCGGCCGCATGGCGGCACGGGGCGCCGGGTTGGTTGCTAGTCAAACTCCGCGTTCTGCACGCCCAGGCCCGCCATGTCCGGTCCGGTGTGGACCAGAAGGTCAGCCGAGAGGTCGTGCCGCTGGACGCTCTCTATGTTGTCGAGCGCGTCGCGCAGGCGGTCCTCCAGCGGCTTGTACAGGGCCGAGGTCGCCGTGGAGCAGCAGATGGCCAGGCGCGCCCTCTTGTACGCGCGGGCCTTCTTGCACACGAGGTCGACCATGGTGTCGAGGGCACGGTCCCACCCGCGGGCCTTCTTGGCGATGGTGTAGTAGCCGTCGTCGTCGCACGTGAGCACGGGCTTGATGTTGAGGACGGAGCCTATGCGATATATGTGACCGTTTATGCGGCCGCCCTTGTAGAGGAAGTCAAGCGACTTGACCGCGAAGAACACGTCGGACTGCTTTGCCACCGTGTCGAGCCGGGCCTCCAGCTCCTCGAAGGGCACGCCCTTCTCGACCATTTCCACGGCGCGCTCCACGACCATGCCCGCGACCATGCCGATGGACCTCGTGTCCACCACCAGGGTGGGGAAGTCCTCCATCTGGCTCGCGATCATGTGGGCGGTCTGGTTGGTGGCGGAAAGCGCGGACGCGATCGTGACCACAACCGCCCTCTGGTAGCCGTCGGCCTTGGCCTGCTCCAGCGCCTGCTGGATCTGGTGCGGGGAGGGGAGGCTCGTGGTCGGGATCTCCTTGTCCAGGCGGCGGGTCACCTCGTCCGCCGTGATGTCGACTCCGCTCTGGAACGCGCTGCCGTCGGAGTAGTTGATGTGCAGCGGCATCACGCGCACGTCGTGCTCCTTGCAGAACTCTGCCGGCGTGTCGGTGCCGGAATCCGTGATGACGGCGATCCTCTGGTCGTTCATGTTGCCTCCGAGGTCCTGTGTCCGCATTGGCCGGCGTCGGTCGCGTGCGGCGGCGCTCCCCAAGCAGGGTCATACCTACTATAGTTCCCCGCGTGCGCGGTCACATACGCGGTCCCGACAAACTCCGCGGGCGAGGGGGCACGTCCTTCTCGCCCGGGGCGAAGGCGTGCGGCGCGCATGGGCAAGAGGCGTGACGGCGACTGTTGTAGACGCTCTGGAGTCGGATTCCAAATCGCGTGGCGGCAAATCGGCGTACCGTATGCTCTTGGTAGGGCCTCGCCCGCGCGGCGGGGCGCCACTCGTTCACGCTTTGGAGGAGATTCTTACTCATGACTCAGGGCAAGATTCGGGAAAGGGACGTCGCAGCCACCAAGGACGCGCAGGTCACGGGCGCCATGGGCGAGAAGGACGGCCGCCGCGCCCGGCGCAGCGCCATCATCCGCGAGCCGGCCGTCGTGCGCCGTCGGGACCAGCAGATGGCCCTGGGCAAGGTCACCTCGAACGGCACCGTGGCCGCCGCGGTCATGGTCATCGCGGCGCTGCTCGCCGTGATCGTGGCCAACTCGCCGGCGTAC